>CAMHDS010000001.1 GCA_946183925.1 uncultured Fibrobacter sp.
CCGACGCCGAACTCGACGCCCGCCGCAAGGAAATGGAATCCCGTGGCGCCAAGGCATGGCAGCCGGAACACCGCGACCGCGTTGTCAGCAAGGCCCTGCAGGCATACGCCGCCATGGCATCGTCTGCTGACAAGGGCGCTGTCAGAGACCTGTCTCTGATTGGAGTTAAATAAGCCATACGTTGAAGCTCTTACTGTGAGCCGTAGGCGACTCGTATTAACGAGTCGTCGAAGGCGAGAGCGAGCGCCAACCGGAGAAATCTAACCTGAATCTAGCGCGAGCGGTCGCTACAGGGTGCTGTACGCGATTTGTCCTTGATTGGTGTGAAGTAATTCAAATCTAGATCCTTCGACTCCGCTGCGCTCCGCTCAGGATGACACGCCGGAGTTTACCCCGCACTTGATGCGGGGCGGGGATGACAGCGCTGGACACGACTCCGCAAGACAGCACCCGTCCATCGCAAGCTGGGGCGGCGCCGAAGCATCCAGGGTTGTTTAAACCAGAGAAAAACAGGGCTATTAACCGCAAAAGCCACCCCATCGGAGTGGCTTTTGTTATAATTCCCGTAGTCGGAGGTCCATCTCATGGATAGTAAAAAACTGGCTAGTGTAATGCGCGTAGCCATCATCGGTACCTTTCTTGCGGCAATCATCCTGGTTGCAGGCACCTTCTGGAATGGCAGGAGTGCCAGCGCCGATACCGAAAAGGCCGTCCGGAGCGTAAGCCTTTTGTACCTGAACGAACTGGCCGAACGCCGCGAGCAGGTAGTGGCCGCAAGGCTTGCCAACTACATAAGCGACATGGACATCGCCGTAGGCCTAATCGAGAAAGAAGACCTCAATAGCATCGAAAGGCTCCAGAAGTACCAGGCCCGCATGAAACAGCTCTATGGCCTCGAAAAGTTTGCCTTCGTCGATACCACGGGACTAATCTACACCTCCCGCGGAACCCGGACCGACATCGAACTTTACAATATCGACTACAACCACCTGACCAAACCCGAAATATCAATCAAGAACGTAGATGCAGAGAACAAGACCGTCATTATAGCCATCCCCGTGGACAGGCTCCCTCTCGAAAACCGGATTCTCGTGGTGTGCTTTATGGAAATAAGCGTTCCCAGCCTGATCGACGGGCTTTCCTTGCAGGGCGAAAAGAACAACGCCACCTTCTGCAACATCTATACCCAGGACGGCAATTCCCTCACCAACATGGTGCTGGGCGGCCTCGCCAGCGAAGACAACCTGCTGAATGCCGTCCAGCGGGCAAATTACGATACCGGATACTCCTTTGAAAAAGTGAAAGAAGATTTCGCCCAGCATAAGGAGGGCGTAGTGTCATTCACCTATAACAATATCCGGGAAACGCTGTACTATGTACCCGTGCACAACACGGACTGGATGCTTACCTACCTTATCCGTGAAAGTATCATCAGCGAACAAATCGGGTCCATTTCTTCGGGAATCATCTTCCGTGGTCAGTGCCTCTCAGGGCTTACCGCACTTGTGCTGGTCGGCATGTTCGCCTTTGTCATCGTCCAGATCCGGCGCAACACGAGAATCCGGTTGGAACACGAAATCCAGGAAGCCAAGGACCGCATCAAGCAGGAATCCTTGTCCGAAGCACTGAAGGTGGCAGAAGAATCCAACAAGGCGAAGACCATATTCCTTTCCAACATGAGCCACGAAATCCGCACTCCCATGAACGCCATCATCGGTCTCGACAACCTGGCCCTTCACGAGCCGGACATTTCGGACAAAGTGCGGGACTACCTCACGAAAATTGGGGGCTCGGCAGAACACCTGTTAAAACTCATCAACGAAATACTGGACATGTCCCGCATCGAGGCGGGAAAATTCACCCTGAAAAAGGAGGAGTTCTCCTTCTCAAAACTCATGGAGCAGGTGAACACCATGTTCAGCGTCCAGTGCGAAGAAAAGGGACTCAGGTACAGCTGCCATCTTGCGGGCCAGATAGACGAATACTTTATTGGCGACGACATGAAACTCCGCCAGGTGCTCATCAACATCCTCGGCAATTCGGTCAAGTTCACCAACAAGGGCGGGCGCATCGACCTGAACGTAGAAAAGATTGCCTCGTTCGAAAGGAATTCAACGCTCCGCTTTGTCATTTCCGACACGGGCATCGGCATGAGCAAGGAATTCTTGCCAAAGATTTTCGACTCCTTCGCCCAGGAAAACACAGGAAATTCCAGCAATTACGGCGGTTCGGGCCTTGGACTTGCCATTTCCAAGAGCATCGTGGAACTGATGAACGGAAACATCGAGGTGGAAAGCGAAAAGGGCCGGGGCACCACCTTTACCATCACGGTTACCCTGCAAGATTCCCACAGGAGCCATTCATCCGATGGGGATATCAATGTTCGGCTAAATGAACTGCACGTACTTGTAGTCGATGACGACCCCGTGGCCCTGGAGCATGCCCGGCTTGTGCTTGAACTGGCGGGCATCACGACCGAGACGGCAAAGTCTGGCAAGGAAGCCGTTGAAATGGTCAAGCTGCGCCACGGACGAAGGGAGCCCTTCAACCTGATTATCATAGACTGGAAAATGCCCGAAATGGACGGAGTGGAAACGACAAGGCAAATCCGCGCCACCACCGGCGACGAGTCGGCAATCATCATCCTTACCGCCTACAACTGGGACGATGTCCTGGACGAAGCCATTCGGGCAGGCGTCGACAGCTTTGTCGCAAAGCCGATTTTCACGGGGGCGCTGCTGGATGAATTCAAGAAAGTCCTCAAGAAAAAACAGGATGGTCACCTGGGCAGCCCCAAGAAGGCCGAGCTGCGGGGCAAGCGTATATTGCTTGCCGAAGACGTCGACGTGAATGCGCAAATCATGGAAAACGTGCTGGCCATGCGGGAAATACAAACCGACATAGCCACCAACGGGAAAATCGCCCTGGAAAAATTCAGCGAACACCCCGCGGGCTATTACGACGCCATTCTCATGGACATCCGCATGCCCGAAATGGACGGCCTGGAGGCAACCGCCGCTATACGTAAACTGGACCGCGAAGACGCCCAGAAAATTCCTATAATAGCACTTACGGCAAATGCCTTCGACGAAGACGTGCAGCGAAGTTTGCAGGCGGGCATGAACGCCCACCTCTCAAAACCGATCCAACCAGAAGCCCTTTTCGAGACCCTGGAAACGATACTTTCATAACGGAGAAACCCGATGAAGAAATTTCGACAGAACAGGACCATCAAGAGAAACGTACTCATTGTAGACGACGAGATAGTCAACCGAGAAATCCTCGGAAACATCCTCTCTACGGAGTACTCGGTAAGTTACGCCGACAATGCGGAGCATGCCCTGAAAATCCTTGCAGGGGCCGATTCGGACTTTTCGTTGGTGCTTCTGGACTTGCTCATGCCCGTCATGGACGGTTTCGCTTTCCTGCAAAGGCGTTCCGAAGATGAAACGCTCAAGCGCATTCCCGTCATCGTGATGACCTCGGAAAAGGAATCCGAGGTACGGAGCCTGAAACTGGGAGCCGCCGACTTTATCAAGAAGCCCTTCGACCTGCCCGAGGTGGTACTTGCCCGCTGTGAACGAATCATCGAACTCTTCGAGGACAAGAACCTCATCAAGCAGACCGAAAGGGATGCCGTGACAGGACTCTACACCCAGGACTACTTCTTCGAATACATCCGCCAGATCGAGCACTGGGACAGCGACACCTGCCGGGACGCCCTGGTCATCGACATCGAGCGGTTCCACCTGGTCAACGAATTCTGCGGAAGGCCCTTTGGAGACCTGTTGCTTTCCAAGATTGCTGAAGCCCTGGAAAAGGAACTTCCGTCCATGAGAGCCATTGCCTGCCGGTCAAACGCAGACACGTTCTACATTTACGCCGCCCACCAGGAGGGCTACAGGAACGTTTACGACGCTATCCAGAGCGTGCTCGCCGACTTCAAGATGAACAACATTCGCGTGCGTTGCGGCCTCTGGGAAAACGTTTCGAAGGATGTGGAAGTAGAAGCGTGGTTCGACCGCGCCAAGATTGCCTGCGACCAGATTCGCGGTGACTACACCCACACCCTCGCCCGCTACGACAGCGAAATCCACGCAAGGCAGGTTTTCGAGGAAACACTCATCCACGACTTGCCCGAAGCTATTGCCAACAAGGACCTGAAGGTCTATTATCAGCCCAAGTACAATATCGAAGGGGACTCCCCAAGGCTTTCCAGTGCCGAGGCGCTCATCCGCTGGATTCACCCGAAGCTCGGGTTTATCAACCCTGGAGACTTTATCCCGCTTTTCGAATCCAACGGGCTTATCCAGAAAGTGGACAACTTTGTCTGGAACGAAGCCGCCACCCAGATTCGCAAATGGAAAGAACAGTATGGAATCACCGTGCCCGTTTCGGTGAACGTATCCCGCATCGACATCCTGGACCCGGCTCTCGAAGCCAAGCTGGACGGAATTCTCAAGGAAAACGGGCTCTCTTCCGAGGAATACCTGCTGGAAATCACCGAAAGCGCCTATTCCGAAAACGCCACGAGGCTAATCGAAATGGTGGAGAACCTGCGCAGGAAGGGTTTCCGTATCGAGATGGACGATTTCGGTTCCGGATATTCCTCGCTCAACATGATAACGAGCCTCCCCATCGACATATTGAAAATCGACATGTCGTTTATCCGCAATATGGAAAAGGACGAACGGAACATGAAGCTTGTAGAACTGGTCACCGACATCGCCAGGTTCCTGAACGTGCCCACCGTGGCCGAAGGCGTAGAAACGGAATCCCAGCTGAACACCCTGAAAAAGATGGGCTGCCAGATTATCCAGGGATACTACTTCTCGAAGCCCATGGCTCCACAAGAATTCGCGCAGTTCATCGAGAAGGAACTTGAACGCAGGAAGGGCGCATGATTACCATAGGATCCCTGAAAGCCTTTGGGGCAAATACCGAAGAAGGGCTTGCCCGCTGCATGGGAAACCAGGCCCTTTACCTGAAACTCGTAGGCGTCATGCTTGCCGACAAGAACTTCGACAAACTCAGGAGCGCCATCGAAAGCGGGAACCTGGACGAAGCCTTCGAAGCGGCCCACGCCCTGAAAGGTGCCCTCGGGAACCTCGCCCTCACGCCACTGTTCGACATGGCCGTAAAGATTACGGAACCTTTGCGTAACCGTACCGCCATGGATTACAGCGGAATGGTTTCGGAACTGCTAACTCTCCGTGATAAATTGTCGGAGCTGTGCGCATAACAACTTAGCCTAAAGGTGTCGCCATGTTCAACCATTTCAAGCTGAACGACAAGAACATGTCCATCGTGGAAGACATCGGGCGCTACATGCCCGGTGGATTCTTCATCTACAAGGCTCAGGGTGATGGAGAACTGCTCTACGCAAACCACACGGTGTTCGATATTTTCGGGTGCCATGACCTGGACGAATTCAAGTCACTGACCGGTTTCACCTTCAAGGGCATGGTTTACACCGAGGATTACGAAAAAATTCAGTCCTCTATCGACAAGCAGATTGTCAAGTCCAGTGAAAAGCTGGACTATGTTGAGTACCGCATCAAGCGTAAAGACGGAAAGCTCCGCTGGGTGGACGATTACGGACACTACGCCGACAGCGAAAACTACGGCGGGCTCTACTACGTGTTTATTTCGGACATTACCGAAAAGCACGAACAAATTGAACAGAAGCTGTTGGAAGGTCAAAAACAGCGGGCACAGCTGGACAGCATGATTACCGCCATGGCCTCGGACTACCGAAGCGTCTATCACGTGGACCTCGACAAGGACGACGCAGTCTGTTACCGCGGCGACCCCGAAGACCACCACCAGCATGCCGAAGGAGTGCATTTCCCCTACCTGGAACGGTTCCGGGACTACGGCAACAACTGCGTTACGGAAAAATACCGCGAAGGTTTCTTGAACTTCATCGAGCCCGCGAACATCCGCGAGGCGCTCCAGAACGAACAACTGATTGCCTACCGCTACTTGGCCCGCCGGGACGGCAAGGAATACTACGAGATGATCCGCATGGCAGGGGTGCATCACCCCGAAGACCGCAAGGACCACATGGTGCATGCGGTAGGAATGGGGCTTACCATCATCGATGCCGAAATGCGGGATTCCATGGCCAAGAACCAGGCCCTGGGCGAAGCGCTGGATGCGGCGGAAGAGGCCAGCAAGGCAAAGACGGCCTTCCTTTCGAACATGAGCCACGAAATCCGCACGCCCATGAACGCCATCATCGGCCTCAACAGCCTAGCCCTGAGAGACCCGACCATTTCTGAGCGGACCCGCGAATACCTGGAAAAGATTGGCGGGAGTGCACGACACCTGCTGGGGCTCATCAACGACATTCTGGACATGAGCCGAATCGAATCCGGCAGGCTGGTGATGCGCAAGGAGGAATTCTCCTTTGCCGGGATGCTGGAACAGATCAACACCATGGTCATGTCCCAGTGCTCGGACAAGGGTCTCAAATTCGAATGCCACATCGAGGGCCACGTTGACGACTACTTTATCGGCGACGATATGAAGCTCAAGCAGGTGTTCATCAACATTTTGAGCAACGCCATCAAGTTTACCGAAGCCCCCGGGAGCATCACCCTCACTATTTCCAAGGTTGCGCAGTTCGAAGACCAGAGCACCCTGAGATTCGAGGTGAAGGACACGGGTATCGGCATGGACGAATCGTTTATCCCGAAGGTGTTCGATTCCTTTACCCAAGAAGATTCCAGCCGCAAGAACAAGTTCGGTTCCACAGGGCTTGGCATGGCGATTACCAAGAACATCGTGGAAATGATGAACGGGACCATCTCGGTAAAGTCAAAGAAAGGCGAAGGTTCCGTGTTCACGGTGGTGGTGACCCTCAAGAACTGCGACCACGAGGTAGTGTCGATAGACCACGTGAACCTGCGCGACATCAGCGTGCTGGTCGTCGATGACGACGCCATCGCCTGCGAACACGCGCGGTTCGTGCTGGACGAGGCGGGCATCAAGGCGGACACCAGCACCAGCGGCGAAGAAGCCCTGCAGATGCTGGAGGTAAAGCACGCCAAGCACGAGCCCTACAACCTGGTGCTTCTGGACTGGAAAATGCCCAACATGGACGGCCTGGAAGTGGCGAAAAAGATCCGTGAACGTTACGACAACGAGACTACGGTGATTATCCTTACCGCCTACAACTGGGACGAAATTATGGACGAGGCGCTGCATATCGGGGTGGACAGTTTCCTTGCGAAACCGCTCTTTGCAAGCAACGTCATCGATGAGTTCGAACGTATCGCCCGTCGAAACAACATGAACCTTTTCAAGAAAAAGTGCCGTGCAAGCCTCGCCGGGCGGCATATCCTGCTGGCCGAAGACATCCTCATCAATGCCGAAATCATGAAGGAGCTGTTGACGATAAAAGACGCCATCGTCGATTACGCCGTAAACGGCCAGATTGCACTGGACATGTTCGCCAAGAGCGACGAAAATTTCTACGACGCCATCTTGATGGACATCCGCATGCCCGAAATGGACGGTCTGGAAGCGACCAGGGCCATACGCTCCCTGGACCGGGAAGACGCGAAAAGCATCCCCATCATCGCCCTCACCGCAAACGCCTTCGACGAAGACGTGCAGAACAGCCTGCAAGCAGGCCTCAACGCCCATCTGAGCAAGCCCATAGAGGCAGAAACCCTGTACCAGACCCTGGAAGAACTGCTGTAAAAAGGCGGCAGGCACGCCCCGCTCCCCCTCTTGTCATGCCCGCGAAGGCGGGCATCTCCTTTATAGTTTCTATCTTTTTTGTGTTAATTTATCGGGGTTCCCTACCCCAAGGATGGTCAATATGATTGGGTTTATACTGTTCACCCTTTTCCTTGCCACCGGAACTTTTGCCGAAAGTGTATTCTCCGGCGGAGACGGCTCGTCCGACAACCCCTACCTGATAGCAACTACCGACGACATGGCCCAACTGGCGGCTGATGTCAACGCCGTGGGCGAGAATTTGTATTATGGAAAGCACTTTCGCCTCACAAGCAACCTAGACTACACCAACGTCACAAAGGATGAAGCCGGGAACAACTACACCCCGGTAGGCCTCTTCTATTCCGATGGCATAACCAACAAACCCTTCAGGGGGTTCTTCGATGGATACGGGCACACCATTAAAGGCATCCGTGTGTCTTATAGAAACGACATATCCGGTGGAACAAACGGGGTCGGCATTTTCGGCTTTATCCAAGACGGATCCGTGAAAAACCTGACAGTCGAAGACTGCGTCTTTAAGGGAACGACCGTAGGTGGAGTAGTCGGTTACAACTACGGAGCAACAATCAAAAACACCCACGTAAAAAGCTCGGTTATCATTAGTTCTGATGAATCTCCTACGGCAAACCATGGTGGCATCGCAGGGCGCAACCATCTCGGAACCGTAGAAGGAAACATCAGCGAAGCTCAAGTCATCTGCAACGAGGGTCAATCTTGCAGTATTTTCGGAGGCATTGTTGGTCACGCCCTTAGCAGCACCACCAAGAACAACCTATACCTCGGTACCACGGTAGAAGGCGGCAGCTATGTGGGATGGATTGTCGGAAAAATCGAAAACACTTATCCCTTCGACGGAAACATCTATCCCAGTTCCCTTGTGGGTGGCGGCGCCGGCAGGGAAAATGAAAGTACAGGTCTTGACATCGCAGGGGCCGCAAAGCCGCGCTCTATTTCCCTACAAGATAACATTTCCCTTGTTCCCGGTGAACCAGAAGTCTCATACTCCAACGGACTCAAGGTTTACTCTTGGGGCTTAAAGTATGACGGTGTCACCTACTACAAGCCCAACGGTACAATCTCCCTCGCTTATAACGGCAACACCTTTATATCCGGATTCCAGTGCTCCGGCAGCGACGGCTGCGATGTTTCCGGAAGCACACTTACCATCGGGTTCGACGTTGAAGGAACCGCTACCGAAGTGAGTACTGTTGCTAGCACCGGCTCTGCCAACGACCCGTACCTGATTATGTCCGCAAGCGACTGGGATCATCTGGTTCAAATGGTGGCCCAAGGGGAAACATTCTCGGGGAAATTCTTCAAACTGACAAACAATATTTCTGTTACCACCATGGTGGGCAGCGATTCTACTACAAAATACTTTGCAGGAACTTTTGATGGTGCGGGCAATACCATAACGGTCTCCTATGGAGATTCAGACCACCGCATAAAGCAACCTTTTACGGCACCTTTCCGATTTGTGAATAGCGGCACCATCAAGAACCTTCATACGGCAGGAAGCATTTACATCGGTGCCCAGAAGGACTACAAATTCGCCGGAGGAATCGCTGGGCGTGTTGCCGGGAACTCACTTATTGATAATTGCCACTCCAGAGTCACCATAGACACAGATGCTTATGGAGACCGAAGCCATGGGGGGCTAGTCGGCATCATCAAAAACGGAGCAACAACCATAAGCAATTCCTATTTCAACGGAAAACTCCTGGGACAACTTGTCCACGGTATCGGTGGACTGGTCGGCTGGGCAGAATCAAGAGCAGGCGCAGGCCCAACCACACTCACCCTCACAAATTGTCTATTCAAGCCGACACAGGTCTATTTAGCTACTGCTGATAATAGTGACTTCGCCACACTTGCTAGAACTAGCGGAAGCAATTTAATCATTACTAACTGCTATTACACTCAAGCACTAGGAACAGTTCAAGGCACAAAAGTTTCCAAATCCGTCTCTACAAACGACCTCGACACAATTGTTACCGCAGCTGACGGCGAAGTCTATTATATCCCCACCAACGCAACCATAAGCGGAATCAGCAACACCTACAATCAAGGCACATCTACTGCCGACGTAGTTCCCGTAGTAGAAATTGGGGGGCAAGCTCTTACCTACGGGGACGACTACACCTTCTCAATAACCAAAGGCGAAAATCCCGTCGGTGAAACATTGAGCGAATTGGGCGAACATACCATAACTATCCAAGGAAACAGGAAGTACGCCGGTACAATCTCCACCACATTCCAAGTTGTCCACGTATCGCAGTATGGAGCCATAACCATTACCGCTAACGGAACCAGCACCATAGCCTACATAGATGGAGACTTCCGCGAAAAGGTGGAGACCGTTATCGATCACAATATCGAAGTAAGCTCGGTAACTTTCAACCGTACGTTCAACGTGCGTTCAGATGACACTCCAGTCTACTCCACTATCATGTTGCCCTTCTCTATCAAAGCTGGCGAAGTAGGCGGCGCCACCTTCTACCAGCTTACTGGCTTTGAAAAGAATGCCGAAGGCAAGTGGAAGGAAGCTGTCGTCACTCCGATTGGCAACAATGTCGACCTGGCCGCCAATACCCCGTACCTGCTGGAAGCCACCGAGTCTACAATTTCTTTCAACAACCAGAGTCCGCTTACCCTGAACACTACCACAGGAACTAAGAGCGTCTCCTTCGGGAATTGGGAGTTCCGCGGAACCTACAGCTATATCGAGTATGCAGACTCCTTGCAGCTAATCGGTCGCGCTTACGGCTTTGCCGGACAAAATAATGACGGCATTAAGATTGGTGAGTTCGTAAAGGTCGGCTCTGGAGCTTGGACCGTGCCTATGCGTGCCTACCTTGTGTACATCGAAGATAATTCCTCGCCCAAATCCGCCGCCGGCGCAGCCTTTGACCTACCCGAAACAATGGAGGTGGTCATCGTGAACAGCGAGGGCAAGTCCATCGGAGGCGGCACCCTGAACACCGTCACTGGCGAAATCCGCATGGACCGCTGGTACGACCTGCAGGGCCGCAAGCTGAATGGCAAGCCCACCACCAAGGGAACCTACTACCACAACGGCAAGAGAGTTATAATTAAATAGGAGCAATCATGAATCAGGAAACCAAAAAGAAAGAATACACCAAGCCCGAGATGGAAATGATGGCATTTAGCCACCAAACAAATCTTCTCCTTGACTGTAGCGATCCAGGAAATGATGGTTGTTTGCATAGCGGCGGTACCGACTAACCCCTCCCCTTGTCATGGTTTATGATCATCGGCACAAAGATTTCCCGTCAAGCGTGGAATGACAATGCCGGTTTTAGCATCGCCCATTCAACACAACGGAAAGGTCCCGCATTTCTGCGGGACTTTTCCTTTTAAACATCAACGGGAATTACTTTCCGAATTCCTTGGTGTAGGCGGCGGTATTCTTGGCACCGGCCTTCTTCAGTTCCTTGATCAGGCGGGTGTAGCCTTCGTTCTTGGCCCAGTCCATCACGGAGTAGCCTTGGCCGCACTTTACGTTCACATCTACGCCCTTCTTGATGAGGAACATCATGGCGTCGTAGTGACCACCCTTCACCGTCAGGTGAATCGGATAATAACCATCAGGGCTCTTGACTTCGAGGGGGGCGCCTGCGTCGGCCAGCAGTTCCAGCATGTCCACCTTGCCAGTCTTGGCGGCAATGGTCACGGCCGTGCCCAGGTTCTGCACGTCTACGCCCTCTTTCTTGAGCTGGGCAAGGAGCAGGCTCACCACTTCCTTGTTGCCCATCATCACGGCGTTGTCGATTACCTGTTCGCCGTTACCGTTACGAACGTTGGCCTTGGCGCCATGCTCGAACAAGTAGTTCAGCACCATCACGTTGCCCTTGTTGGCGGCGATGGCCACGGCGTTGTTGCCATTGTCAGCGGCGGCGTCAATTTCCATAGAAGCCTGCAAGAACAAGGTCATCTTGGCGGTATCGCTGTTCACCGCATAAGACACGAACTGGTTCGGCGTAAAGGCGATTTTCTGCTTCGTCAGGTACTTACGCACGGACTGGGGATCGTTGGGGTCCATCGTATCGTTACAGGCGGTAAGGCCAGCTGCCAGCAGGCCCATAGCGCACAATCCAAGGATTTTTTTGTTCATTTTCGGGGCTCCGTAATAGTTTTTTCGTTTTCTGTCACTAAAATTACACTTTTTTTCGGGAAAATACACAATTTTTTCAAAAAAAAGCGATTTTTTGCATTATTTTCGGATGATGAGCTTGTCGCCAATGCGGATTTTGGTATCCTTGAGGTCGTTCCAGCGGACAATGTCCTCGATGGTCACGCCGTACTGGCGAGAAATGTCCCACAGACCCTCCCCCTTCTTGACCACATGGACCCGCTCCTTGGCGGACTTTGCCGGCTTGGCCGACGATTTCTCGCTAGAAGACTTGTCCGCCTTAGCCTGCTTTTCAGAAGATTTCGGGGCGTTCTTCACCACGGTCTGGGTAAACTCCGGAATCACCAGGGAATCCCCTACAGAAAGGCGGTGGCTGTAGCCGCCGTTGGCCTCCAGAAGCATCACCACAGGCACGCCGAACTTCTTCGCGATCTCGGCATAGGTGTCGCCCTCACCCACCACGTAGCGTTCGCCCTTGGCAAGCTTCGGAGCCGAACTCGCCTGGGGCACCACGGGTTTCAGTTCCGGCTTGGACACGAATAGGGTATCCCCTGGATTCACCACGTGATCTTCCTTCATGGAATTCCACACTCGGATGCTTTCTTGAGATACGCCAAAGAGCCGAGCCACCGTAGCCACGTTGTCGCCCAGCTTGGCCACATAGGTCTTGACCTTCGCAGGCTTCTTGCCCGTAGATTTCTTGGGGGTGACCTTGATGGGAATCAGCAGGGTCTGCCCCGCACGGATACGGGTGCCCTTCATGTCGTTGGCCTGCTGGAGTTCCTTCACCGAAATGCCATACTGGCGCGAAATCACGCCCAGGCTTTCGCCCCGCTTGACCTTGTGGTGGTGCCAGCTAGAAAAGTTGTTCTTTTCCATCTTGTCGTAGCCATCTACAAAGGCGCTGCGGGTTCCCACCGGCAGACGCAACAGGTAAGAATCCCTGTTGGGCGGCGTGCACCACTTGACCAGTTCCATGTTCAGGCTCCGCAGGGTGTCTTCAGGGACCTTCAAAACCTTGGCCACTTCCTCCAGCGGGAAAGAGTCAAAAACCGTCACCGTATCAAAGTCGGGCCTGTACTGGCGATTGATTTTCATGTCGTACTGTTCAGGATAATGCCCGATAACCATAGCGGCCAAAATGCGAGGCACATAGCGCATGGTTTCCTTGGGCAGTTCCAGGTCCCAGTAGGTCACCACCTGGGTGGTGTCCCAGGTAGAATCGGCCATCTTCTCCTTGACTAGGCGGCGCACGCGGCCCTCACCGCAATTGTAGGCGGCCATGGCCAACAGCCAGTCGTTGAATTCGTTGTACAGGCGCGACAGATACTTGAGGGCAGCCGTAGTGGCCATTTCCGGATTGCGGCGCATGTCCACCCAATAATCGACTTGAAGGCCATAGCGTTTGCCCGTCTCCGGAATGAACTGCCACATGCCGCTGGCCTTGGCACGGCTATAGGCCTTCAGCTTGAAACCGGATTCCACCAGGGCGAGGTAAATCAGGTCGCGGGGCATGCCCATCTCGTCGAGTTTAGAATAAACTAACGAATCATAGGCAGTCTTGCGGTTAAGGGAGCCTTCTGTAAAGGACCTCGCCCCGCCGCTCATGTAGAAAATTTCTTGCATCACCCTTTCGTTGAACACCACGGGCAGCGTAAACTGAGCCACATCCACCGTATCCAAGAAGTTTTCGATAACCTGCAAGGCAGCGCTATCCGCGGCGCTTTCGTCCAGGGCATCCACGCCCTCGATAGACACTTCGTTCTGCTCGAACACCCCTGCATCTACACCGATTTCAGAAATGTTGGGGTAAACCTCGTCCAGGGCATCCACAATGCGGAGCGGCATCTGTGCCCGGTATATGGAATCAACGGATTCGGGAACGTTATGGTAAAGGGTGTCGTGCTTTTCGGCGATGAACTGCCGCAGGGATTCGTCCAGGTAATGCCTGGCCAAGAGCCATTCCTGGTTGTCCATGGCCTCCAGGGCGTACTGGTAATAGGTCCAAGAAGGCCTTACCGCCAGGGAATCGTGAACCCTTTCCCGGAGGGCCACCTGGGCAAAGGACTCAGAGCCATCTTCGGAATACACCAAAGAATCGGGCTTGCCGACAGGGCCGCCCGAAGGAACATCGTTTGCAACTGGAGCCTGTGCCGGGGCACAGGCGGCTAGCAGGATAGCCGAAAGAAAGGTTCCTAGTACTACGATATGCCTAGAAAGGCATATCACTGGTCGTAATCCAGGTCTTCGGCGTAGTCGGACCAAATCTGGTCGCGCTTGAAGGACGGCTGGTCAAAATCGACCTCTTCGTCCAGTTCTTCCTCCTCCTCCTCGATTTCCTCTTCGATTTCCTCGTTGGGGAAAGGAAGGGAATTATCAAAAGAATCACTCTTCGGCCTACGGCCGCAATGGTACGCATAGTTCAACATAGAATTCTCCTCAGTGCAGGACACGACTGATTCCAACCAGGATTACCCCGCTCATCACCAAAGACGCCACTATCTGGAGCACGATGATGACCCTATTGACGCGGTAGGCCTTTTGGGCCTTTCTGTGCCAAGGAGGGAGTCCTGATTTAGTCTCTCGGTTCGGTTCCACGAGTGGAAATGTATACATAAACTTCAAAAAGTCAATACCTTTGTGAAAAAAAATTAAATTTTTTGCGATGAATGCCAGAAAAATATTCCTAAGTCTTTGTCTAGCAACGACTTACGCTTTTTCGCATACCGGTGCCATTCGCAACGGTGACGGCTTCAGGGTACCCTCGTCCACCACCCTAGGTCAGGGATTTTTCTTCTTTTCCGGGAATTTCGAGAACCTGAGCGACGGCTCCCCCATGGCTATCGACGGATTTAACGAATCCAGAAACAACCGAAAATACAAAGTTCCAAGTAATATTCCCTCCTCAGGAGGTGCCTTACAAGCTTCATACGCCCCTTTGGACTTTTTTGAATTCGGTCTATACCAACCCATCTACTACGATGGAAAAGTTGAGGAAACTGAATTCGACGCCATAGGACTCGGAGATTTGCAGATATACGGCAAAGCCTCTCTCCCTACAGATTTTCCTCTAAAACCCGCAATATCTTTCGAAGTTTTCTCCCCTACTGGTTCCAAAGATGCAGGTTTTAGGCCAAGACGCATCTGGAACATCAAAGACAACAAGACACATGCCTATACCTATGACAACTGGTCCGTAGCCACGACCTTGTTCCTAACGCTTGAACTCTTTGAAGTAGTACAATGGAACAACTACATAGGACACTTTAGTACCGAGTACGTGATGTGGGGAACCGGCCTAAATCTTTTTCCACACAAATTAATTTCTGTTATCCTCGAAATATCTGGAGAAACCAAGATTACCAAGACAAGAATCAGCAATCATCTAGTCAACGATGCACTCCGCTTTTCTCCGGCATTAAAACTGCACCTGCCCCAAAATTTCAATTTACTTCTTGGCGTAGATTTAGGATTGGACTATTTTCGAGGAACAAAACTTAGTAACGGACATCTAGTAAAACGAGACAATGGCAATAAAGAAATTTCTTATGCGGTCTCCGGATCGCCAAAGATTTCAATGACCGTCGGCATTAGCAAAGCCATTGACTTCAGTTGGAAAGACGCCGACCGCGATGGTGTGCCCGATCGTTTGGATATGTGTCCGGGATCTGCACGCGACATGGTGGTAAACAACCGCGGATGCCCCGTTGACGAAGACCAGGATGGTGTGCTAAATATCGTGGACGACTGTCCGGGAACACCCTTGGGCGTAAAGGTGGACTTTTTGGGATGTCCGCTGGATCAAGACAAAGACGGAGTACCCGACTACAAGGACACTTGCGCCAACACTCCAGACGGCATGGCCGTAGATGCAGTCGGCTGCAAGCTGGACACCGATGGCGACGGAGTTGACGACAATGCGGACCAGTGCCCGAACACCCGCAAAGACGACCCCGTAGACGGCAAGGGCTGTCCCCTGGACGAAGACCACGACGGAGTGCTTAACGAAAACGATGCCTGTCCGAACACGCCCGAGGGCTGGAAAATCAACGCCTTCGGATGCCCCATGGACGAAGACCGGGACGGAATCCCCGACGAGGTAGATTCCTGCCCCGGCACGGAGCTTGGGGAAACCGTTAACAAGGACGGTTGTCCCGTAGATACCGACGGAGACGGTGTTTCCGACCTGCACGACAACTGCACCGAAACCCCGAAGGACTACCCCGTAGACAAAGACGGTTGTCCGACGGACACCGACAAAGACGGGGTACCAGATGCTATCGACCAATGCCCCAAAACCCCTGCAGGAGCCGTTGTAGACAGCCTGGGATGCATCATGGACTCCGATTTTGACGGAGTGCCCGACCATCTGGACAAATGCCCTGCCACACTTCCAAAAGTCAAGGTAGACGAAAGCGGATGCGCCCGCAACACCAAGCAGGACCTGAGCGCAATCGCCAAAGAAATCAAGTTCTTCAAGAACTCCGACAAGCTTATCGCCTCTAGCTACACCGCTCTGAACGACGTCATAGAACTCATGCGCAAGCACAATTTTACGCTTGAGGTAAGTGGTCCCGAAGGAAAGATAAACGCCATCGGCAAGTACCTAGATGGCAAGGGATTTGACTCCAAGCTCGTGACGCTCACGCCCAAGGCTGGCGAAATCAAGTTCATCGCCACCGGCGTAAAGTACGAGGAGTAGGGGTTAGGGGCTAGGATTTAGGATTTAGGATCTAGGGGCTAGGATCTAGGGGCTAGGATCTAGGGACTAGGATCTAGGGGTTAGGTTTTAGGTTATAGGAATTAGGGTCGCGGGTCTCAAGAAGTGTCATCCTGAGCGCGACCGCGCGAAGGATCCAGGCCAGCGTTTCGTCTCTGGTATAAACGGCAAAAGCCCTGCGTTGCAGGGCTTTTTACTTATAGTCTTGTTCGTGTTTTCCCGGCATTCGCCGGGATGACAGCCAAGGCTACTTCTTGCCGGACTTGGGACGCTTGTAACCGAAGGACTTCAGCAGATCCTCCGTGACCTTCTTCTTTCGTCCCATCACGTTCGTATTGGCGGCGTCATCAAAGGGAGGCAGATCGCAGCGTAGCTCACTCCTCATGGTGATTTCCGTCTTGTAAATGTAAGCCCCGGTAGCATACAGGCGGCCACTATCGGTATGGAGGTCGCCGTTTTTGTCGGGCTTCATTTCAAAGTACAGGGTCAGCACACCGGCATCGCTTGCATAGCTCGGGTCGTTCAACTCCTGAGTGAAGCCGAAGTAGTCCACAAACTGTCCCAAGGAAGTATAGACCCAAATCTTTGCCTTCATCTCGGTGTTGTACAGGTTCGCCTTGCTGATATCGCTACCCAGCTCCGCCTTGAAATCGGCATCGCAATGATCCTTGACGAATTCATCGACAGTAACCCTCTTGCTGCCCACGGCATCCACTGCATCCAGCAAAATCATGCCATCTGCACCGACCAGGTCGTCAAGTGTGGCAAGACCATCAACAGAATTGATTACCGGCACCTTGGTCTGAATTCCAAGGGTCGGTCCCAGGTGGCCCTTCAGACCAGGATAAACGGAATCATGAGCCACTTCCTTGTTCTTGAAACTTCCGCCCACCTGAGTCTCGATTTCCTTGTCGGCCTGAGGATTGTAAATGGATATAGCGAAGGTCTGACCCTTTTCAGGCTCCTTGCTGGCGTAATACTTATCCACATCTTCCTGGGTAATGGACGTTACCGGCTTTTCCACGGAAATATCCACGTCCTTGGTGTTCTTGGCCATGACAAACACCACATCGGAGGCCTCGTTACCGGCCTTGTCACGATAGAGGCGGACAATCTCGTTCACTTCGCCAGATTGCAGGCCTTCGAATGTAAGACTATCCTGGGGCACGCATCCACGACCATCGCCGAAATCAACGCACCACATTACTTCAACCATGTTGGAATGAAGCACTGAGTCATTTGCAGGCGACATAATCTTCACCTTGGGTGGAATCAGGTCCACAACGATGTACACGGACTGGGTCGAAGAATTACCCATCTCGTTCACATAGGTATAGCTTACTGAATAACCAACGTTGCCATCCTTGTCCTTAGTCACCTTGCCCTTCTGGTCCACCGTGTAGCTCACCTGTACCGTGGTCTCACCCATGCCCTTAGCCTTTGTGGTAAAGTCGTAGGTCACGGAGTACAGAATCTCGCCCTCGGTCAGGGAGTACATATACACAGGAGCAGCATCGCCGGTACCAGAGTTTGCACTTCCGGAACCACTGTTACCACTGGAGCCATTGCCACCATTGGAGCCACTGTTCGTCCCAGCGTTCGTACCGCTGTTGCCGCCGTTAGAGCCGGACCCGCCGTTGGAACCGGAATTCCCAGCATTGGAGCCTGAGCCGCTATTAGAGGCCGTATTGTTCACCGTGGTGGTCTTCAGGGGCTGACCTGTAGCAGCATCGGCCATATAGGACACATTCACCACTTTGCCGCCCACATTCACCTGGTAAGATACCGTAATGACCTCGATGGAATCAATCTTTCCGTTGGCGCCAATCACCGGGATCTTTTCCACGTTGCCGTCCTTATCCATCACGTACGAAATCGTCACATCCACGCCGGCAACCTTTTCCGTGTAAGAGACCTTGACCAGGTCTTTGTTGTACTGGGAGTATGTTACTTCGGTAGCAGGATGTTCATTGAGCACCGGCGCCGCAGCGGTGATTTTGTCCATGACGTTGTAAGTACTAGACGGGATGGTCACTGGTTCCAGCTCCGTATTCACCGTAAAGGTATGGCTTTCGTAATTGCAAGTCGAATCCGTATAGGACTGATCAAGAACCGGTTCCTTCACCGTAATCACGATGTCGTTGTTCTTCTTGTTCACGTATACAGAGGTGTCTCCCTCGGCAGGGGTTTCCACCAGGGTGTAAATATTTGCGCCATTATCGTGGTTGGCAGAAGTAGTCACCGTCACTTCGGGAGTTCGCGTACTGACAAAGATTCCCACGGTCTCTGTAACACCACTATTCTTGGCAGGGTCCGTATAGGTCAGAGTCACCACATTGAAGCCTTCCTTGAGGTTTGTCAGCAGGGTGTCGGGCATCTGCTTACCATCGGCTGTCCACTGAAGGAGCATGGTATTCTCGTTAATGTACAGGGTTCCCTCTGGATTGGTCTGGCTCCAGGCGCCACTACCCGTTTCGGCGTATGTCACCTGAATGTTGGAGGTTTCCTTGACATCCGTAATCTTGATGGTAACAGTCGCCGTGTCGGCATTGCCGTCCTGGTCGTAGACACGTACCACTAAGCTGTAAGAAGTCTTGGCTTCGTAATCGAATACTGCGCTAGTCTTGATGACACCCGTCTTTGAATCGATAGTGAACAAGTCCGTATCACCACCGATAGCCTGGTAGGTGTTCTGCAGGTTCTCGTTCTTTGTATCCGGATCATAGAGTTCCAAGGTTCCCACCTTGGTTCCCTTGGGCTGGTTCTCAGCCACCGTCATGGTGGCGTCCTCGATTTCGGCACCATCGTTGATATCGCGGATGGCGATAGTTACAATCGTCTCTGTACTACGGAGTTCTTCTGCATCCTTGGAGAACACCTTAATCTTGAATACCGAGTCAGCACGGACAGCCATCAGAGTTTCAAAATCGATATCCTTGGCAACCGTAATTATTCCCGTTACAGAATCAATGGCAAAGACCTGGCCATCGTTACCGCCGTTAAAGTGGTATGTCAGTGCGCCATTTTCCGGATCTGTTCCGGTAATGGTCCCAACCACAGTGCCCACGACCGTATGTTCGTCAATGGTCTGGTCTGGAATTCCAGTAACAGAAGGTTTTTCATTGCCATCGCTCACAGTAATCTTTACGGTCTTGTCAACATAAAGAGTGTCCTTTAGTTCACCCGGCTTTCCATTGTCACGGATGCGAATGGTCAGGTTATATTCCTGCTGTTTTTCATAGTCGATAATATCCTTCGCTACCAAGATGTCACCCACAGAATTAACTGTGAATGCTCCTTCCGGGTCACCAGCAATAATAGTGTAGGTCAGCGTGGTATTCGCATCTACGTCTTGTCCCTTGACACAGTAGTAGGCATTCCCGCTAGCATCGGAGCCACAGTCCACATAGGTTCCCACAGGTGAATTCTCGTCAATGGTGCCGTTCTTGACCACAGCTGTGGGAGGCTCATTAACATCGATAATCGTAATGGTCGCCTGGGCATAAACTGTATTTTCCAAATTTCCAGCTTTGTTTCTATCCTTGACGGAGATGTACAAAATTGTCCCAGTGAATTTTTCGTAATCTGGAGCCCTTTTTACAGTAATGACGCCGGTAGAATCATTGATTGCAAATATGGGATTGCTGCCATCCATGACATTACCAGCTTCGATTTTGAATGTCAACTTACGATTTTCCGGGTCTACCGACACAATCTTGCAATTGCTACCATTGGTAAACGCCGTAGTTTTTTCTTTGACAGAGCACGCTATATCTACATGCGATGGCGGCTCATTTATATCGGTAACATTAATTGTCGCCGTAACCGTAGTGTCATTTCCGCCAGTGTCCGATACCTTGACATTCAGCGTATAATACTTGGGCGACATCGTGTCGTAGTCAATCGAAACATCCCCATTCACGGAGATATTTCCATCACTGTCTATGGTGAATAATCCCTTACCGGTTCCCCCCGTGATATTATATTTCAATTTTTTATATCCATCTTCTGGGTCATCGGCTTGAATCCAGCACCCCGTCGGCGCATTAATATCTGGATTTTCAGTAATTGACCCAGTGCAGCCCTTGGCAGTGGGTTTCTCGTCTACATTGAGAATGGTAACATTCACGGGGACAACCGTTTTAGCGCCTTGCTTATCGGTTACCGTAACCTGCAACGGATAGAACTTGATTCGCTCGTAATTCAACTTACCATTGACAGTAATCGCGCCTGTTGACGCATTGATGGCAAAAGGTTTATTGTTTTCTTCATCCAAGGCAACACCATCGTTTCCGTAAGTGATTGCATAGGTCATGCCACCTTCGTTTTCTGGATCGACAGCCGAAACGGCACAAACAGCGGTTCCCTTAGCACTATTCTCATATACATCGGCATTGCATCCCGTACCTCTCGGAGGGTCGTTGACGGGATTTATGTTGATGGTCATCGTCTTTGTTTCAGTGTCCGCATTTTCTGGTATGGCATGCAGGTGGAACGTGATCGTCGTAAAGTTGTTTCCATACTGATCCGCAGGAGGCGTGTACATCAGGCCATTCAAATTTCCGCTGGGGATAGGCTGATTCTTTTGAACAGGAACCCCATTGTAGGTCAAGACACCCTTTCCACTAGGCGGCAAGGTCTCTATATACACGCTATAGTTAAGCATGTTCGAACCATCGTCGTAGGTCGCCGGGAACGAGGAAATGATTATAGGCACATCTTCATTCGTAGTAATGGTAAAATTACTTGTTTGCGGGACCAAGGGGACTAAATCGTCGTCGTCGTTGATGAACATACGCACGCGCCATTCGCGGGTATTGTCTCCAAATACGCCACCATCCAAATCCCAAATCTTCAGCTGGAAAGCTTCCGTATTTTCAATCAGGTCGTCGTCGTTTATCCAAATCTTGATGTCCGTTGCCGGCTTTCTTGTTCCGGCAGCAACATGGGCTATCCTGTACACTGAATTGTCATCTTGGCAAAGAGGCAAGGCATGATTCCCCGACAGGTCCACATCATCCGTGGCGGCCTTGTAACTATCGGTAGATTTATCACCATTGAGAGCTCCATCGAAGGTAAAGCAGTACTTGAAGTTGACATCCGTTGTGGGAGTCTTGGTGAGTTTGATGTCCAAAACACTGCCCCCATTATCGTTATAATAACCCGCAACCTTGCCTTCGGCTTCGGACAGTTGCTGGTTTACCGCCATGTCCAAGGAAATCAGGGGTGGGTCAAAGGGCACATAGCGAAAATCCCCGACAAACTTGGCTCGGATATGAATGCTATCCGCAATAAGCTGTCCTGCAACTGTAAAGTCGTTTCCTATTTCCAGCGTTCCCGAAGTAATGAAAGAACCCTGATAGCTGGGGTGATCCGTAGAGCCCCATGTCACATTCTTGTCAGTATAGAATAAAAGATTTCCCGCATAATTTTGATTGCTAACATAGGTAAAGTCAGCTTTGCCGGACATATCCCACTGTCCCGTCGTCTTATTGAACTTTGTTCCCGGTGTCACATAAACAACTTGAATCAAAGGCTCATGGGACGAATTGTCTATGTTGAATCCATCTCGAACAAATATGCGAGTCAGCCGTCCACCAGGAGGCATAACCACAAACAGTTCAAATTTCGGACATGCGGTCGCTCGTAAGTCCGCTATATACTTATCAAATGTTCCATATTCGTTAGTGTATATCGAATCTGGTGGTACATGGATATAGTGAACCTGATTTCCCGGAGTAGCATTTATTCCCGGATCCCAATCATTATCATTTCGAGCCGGAATTTTAGGTACAGACAAATGCGTATCAACGTTAGGAACCTTAGCGGGGCAGCTTCCGTAATCATCCCCCACATACACGCCATCTCTAACTTTGGCTCTCCATGTGCTATCCGTTTTATCCCACTCTCCCGCGTTACCAGTAACCGACTCACGAATACAATAAGGTCCTTCAAATCGAGTACCAGCGCTATTCAAATCATTCGTGCTCCACGACGGAATTTTTACGCTAGCCAAGGTACGCAAAGGGCCTCCAAGCATTTCGGCATTAGAAAAATGCAAGAACACGATAGTATCACCCGCCAGTACAGGCCCCCCAAAGTGATAATCATGACCAAATTGAATCTTACCAGTTGCCGTACCGCTATAACCAGTCGTATCTTCCAAACGAACTTCGCCTTCATCTGTCAGTATAATACCGCGGGTTCCCCACAGTTTGTACTTCATCAGGCTTTCCCAGTAATCCTGTTGTTTCCCAGGCTGTTCACTAGATGACGCTCCGAGACTCTCGAAGTAGAATGGAGCCACGGTCGCCGCATGCACCATTCCCACAGCCCCGACCACCAGGGCTAGTCCAAGTAAACTTTTTTTAAGAAACCACATACACCGTCTCCTGGGCCAGGCCCAAATCCGCAAGGTCCCCTCGACAATGCGGCACACACACGTAAAAATAAATTAATAAAAATTCTTATGCAACAATTTTGTTTCTTTTTGGATACAATTTTGCAAGAAAATCGTCTTTTTTTTTCAGATCTACACGCATGGTTATTGAGAAACGGTAACTGGAAGACAGTTAAACCGCTTGCCATCCATGAAAAAGATCGTCTGTTCCTTCTTTTCCGCTATGGAAAACGCGGCGACAAAGGACAATCCACCCGACTGCTTCAGGGTTCCGTCAGCTGTCAAAATTTGACTATCGTTTCCCTTAATGTTTCCATCATTCAAACTTTGCCATTCTATGTTCCCATCTGAACAGGTCCCCGGATCGGGAGTGTAAGTCCAAGTGACTTGTTCGTTGAGAGCAACACTATTTTTATCTGGAACGCAGGTCCCCTCAATAGCCTTATCCCCACACAACTTTGCCGAAGCACTTGACGAGCCCGTTCCATTATTTTTAGAACTACTAGAATTGCCTGATGTTCCGGAGGCAACACTTACATAGATTGGTTCCACAGAACTACTGCTTGGAACCTCGGTATTCGCACTGATAACAATCTCAGAAGCGCTACTACGACTATGGGAACTCATGGAGCCGGTATAAGTCCCTCGGCTTGAGCTGCTGGGGTTCGTGTACTGCGAAGCGTCTATGGAGCTGCTGTTGCCAGACCCATTTCTGGAGCTGCTGCTTTCCTCGGCGTGGTTCCTGGATTTGCCTCCCGAACCTGAGCTATTGGGATCATCACCAAACTCACTTCCTTCATCTTTTTCAAAGCCGCTGGCACTGCTCCGCTTGCTGGAACTCCCCGAAGTAGCAGTACTTCCGTTGCTGGTCACGTCATCGTCGTCATCGTCGTTACTATTGGAGGAAAAATTAAAAACCGGGAGCTTCTTGCCGTCTTTCCAGACAAAGGCGGAATCCCCCTCTACAACGAGAGAATCCCCTCCCGTAACAAGCCGTAAGAGCGTCGTATCGGGGATCTTGAAATAAAAGTCGCCCAAGAAAATTTCACCCGTTTTTTCAAACTTTTTCCAGCACTCCCCATTCTTGTAACAAACCAGAACAATACTGTCTCTCATATCGACCGGATCAAACCTGCTAATCATTAGCAGTTCCTTGTCACCTAGGGCATCCACCGAACCATCACCACAGGACCAAACCAAAAGCCCTGCAACAAGGAGAGTCAAACCACAAACACGCTTTTTCCACATAAATCCCCTCCGTACATCTAAAAACGACCAGAGTGTAGTATAAATATAACTTTTGGAGAGCCTTTTTGCCAACGAATGTAAAAAAAAGTATGCATTTTATCACATGGAAATGCCGGACCACCCCTTGTCGTTCAGGCAAAAACAAGCTAAATTGCGTGTTCCCAGGCCCTGAACAATGATTATTTGCGGGCAATTCGCCAGGGCGAAAGCAGCAACGGACTTGCGAATCTTTATGTGTTCAGGTCGCCTGGGACTTTTTTTTACGAGAAAGGAACCTGCTGTACAGGTTCCTATCTCTTTTTTAGCCCGAGCGGTCGTTAATACGTCCCAAGAAGACTCCTAACCTTCTCCATCATTGCCTTGGATTTAACGCGGGCCTTCTCCTTGCCGTACGCGAGAATCTTGTCGATTTCTTCGGTGTGGGAGAGCAGGTAGAAGTACTTTTCGCGGGCAGCGCCCAGGTGTTCCTCAAGAACATTCTGGAGTTCCTGCTTGGCGTGTCCCCAACCCATACCACCGGCACGGTAACGGGCGGCGAGCGCCTCGGTCTGTTCCGGCGTGGCAAACAGCTTGTACAGCTTGAACACGTTGCAAGTGTCCGGGTCCTTCGGTTCTTCGATGCCCTGGGAGTTCGTGACAATCTTGCCAATTTTCTTCTTGAGGGCCTTGCTCTCGAGGAAGATGTCGATGACGTTGTCGTAGGACTTGCTCATCTTGCGGCCATCAAGACCCGGGATGATTCCCGTCGTCTCCTGGAACACGGGTTCCGGAATAGTGAACACGTCTTCGCCAAAATGCTTGTTGAACTTGATGGCGATATCGCGGGCAAATTCCACGTGCTGCTTCTGGTCCTTGCCCACGGGCACGATATCGGCGCTGAACATCAGGATGTCTGCATCCATCAGGCACGGGTAGCAATAGAGGCCCATGTTCACGTTGGCATCCGGATCTTCACCAGCGGCGTTGTTCGCTTCGACCTTCGCCTTGTAAGCGTGAGCGCGGTTCATGAAGCCCTTCGGCGTAAAGCAGCTGAGCGCCCAACTGAGTTCAAAAATCTCGGGAATGTCGCTCTGCTTGTAGAACAGGCCTTCTTCGGGGTTCAGGCCAAGGGCAAGCCAGGTGGCGGCAATCTTGTAAATGTTCGCCCGCATCTCGGCACCGTTCTGCACGGTGGTAAGAGCATGGTAGTCGGCGATAAAATAGACCGTATCGTAGGTCTTGGAAAGTTCAAGAGCGGGGCGAATGGCGCCCAAGTAGTTGCCTAAGTGCGGCGTGCCAGTGGGCTTGATGCCCGTGAGAGAAATTTTTTTCATGAGCACAAAGGTAGTATATTTTTATTAGGCCACCTCTAAAAATTGCTTTGATAAAAAGAATTTGAGCGAAACCGAGCGCAGGCAGGAACGAAAAGTGGTGAATACTGGAGGTCTTTACCACTTTGAGTGACGAAACTGCGCGATGTGTTGCAGCCAAATTTTTGAAAATGAATTTTTAGAGGTGGTCTTTTATTACATTTCACCCTGCAATGCTCCAAGACGAGAAATACATACTGGTAGATAGCGAAGAAAGCCTCGTAAGCCTGCTGGCCGACCTGGAACTTTACGATATGGCGGCGGTAGATACCGAAGCCGACTCCATGCACCATTACGAATCAAAACTCTGTCTGATACAGATTACCATCGGCGACCATCACTATATAGTGGACCCTCTCTGCGGGCTAGACATTTCCCGTCTTTTCAAGGCCAGGGCCATGCAGACCCTTATTTTTCACGGGGCGGACTACGACCTGCGGCTTTTGTGGCAGACCTTCGGTTTTTCTCCCAAGAAGATTTTTGACACCATGCTGGCTTCCAAGTTCCTGGGCGAAGAACACCTGGGACTTGCCGACCTTGTCCGCAAGTATTTTGGCGACGAACTGAAAAAAGAGAACCAGCGGGCGGACTGGTCCATACGGCCGCTCCCCCTGGAAATGTGCGAGTACGCCATCCACGACACCTTTTACCTGCACGAGCTGTGTGCCATCCTGGCCGGAAAGCTGCAAGAGACTGGACGCCTGCAATGGCTTATGGAGCAATGCGACGCTCTAATAGAACATTCCAAAGAACAAGGTCACCCTAAAAAGGACCCCTGGAGGATTCCCGGTTCCAATGTTTTCCCGCCCTTGGGACTGAATATTTTGAAGCATGTGTGGGAATGGCGCGAAAAACAGGCCGAAGCCATGGACCGTCCTCCATACAAGGTCATGCCCGCCGAACTCATGCTTTCCATTGTCCGGCACGTGATGCGGGATTACCCGGACCTGAAACAAGAAAGGCTCCCCAGACTTCCCCGGAATTTCAGGGAAGAACGGCTGGATTCCTTCATGGCCATGCTTCAGCAGGCGATTGACACTCCCGAAGGCGAATGGCCCGAAAAGCTCCCCAGGTCGGCTCCCCCTGCGGTCATTCCCCATTCGGAACTGCTGGCCGCCCTGAAGCTCTGGCGGGACGAAAAGGCCGAACAGCTAAACCTGGACACATGCCTGGTGGCCAACAAGAACCAGCTGGTGTGGCTTGCCGTTCCAGGAGACACTCCCTGGGAAGCCCGCTACGAAAACGCCCACCTGCTGGGCTGGCAAAAAAAAGTGTGGAACCAGATTCTGCAGGAACACCTGGACAAGGCCGAAAGGATAGGAGAATAACCAATGGCCGCCTCCATCGCTATTGCAATTCTTGTCATTCTCGTGTTCAGTTCCAGCGCCATCGTGGAACTGATCCAAAAGAAACGCCATGAAAAGACGGGAGAATCCATTATCAAGGAGCCCTGGGTTGAAATCCACCAGATTCCAGGCTACCGGGACGCCCGAAAAGTGGCCGCCTTCTACCCCCTCAAGGGCGAACCCAACATTATGCCCATCGTGCAGGAACTCTCCATGGAAGGCAGGCTTCTACTGCCCAAGGTGACGGGCGAAACCACCATGGAATTCTACCCCATCGAAAGCCTGAAAAAAGATTTGGTTCAGGGGCATTTTGGCATCATGGAACCCCGTGAAGGAATCGCCCCCTGGGAAGGCCCCATCACCGTATTCCTGGTTCCGGGAACAAAGTTCAACTGGGATGGAAGCAGGCAAGGCCATGGCAAAGGCTTCTACGACCGGTACCTGGCCAAGTTCCCTAGTGCCTACAAGGCGGGTATTGCCACACCGGCACAAATTTCCGACACACCCCTAGAGCAGAAACCGACGGACATCCAGATGAATTCCGTTATCGCCTGCAAAGAGAGGTACTGATATGAGTTTCGAAAACAACGACAAGAAATTCGAACGACGCGGCTTCGGAGAAGAACGGCGTTTTTCTCAGGCAAATACGGCGCGGCCTCGTTTTGACAAGCCCCGCTTTGACCGCCCGCGCCCAGAAAACGTGGTCCGGGCCATCGGCGACAAGGACGCAGCACCCCAAGTTGCCGTAGGCGGCCTTAAAGAGGTAGAAGCTCTTCTCGAGAACGAGCCCCTGAAGGTCCATCGGGTGCTGTTCATGCACCAGTCCAAAAATCCAAAGCTCTACAGCCTGCAGAAGCTGGCCAAAAAGGCCCACGTGCATGTGCAACAAGTGGATTCTAAAATTTTAGACAGTTATGCGCGACCGAATCAGGGCGTGGTGGCCTTGATGAACGAAAAGGAACTGCTGGCCTGGGAAGACGTGCGGGGAGAATTTTTCAACGCCCGCGATACCGGCGAAAGAAAGCTTATCGCCGTAGCCACCAACATCGAAGACCCGCGAAACCTGGGAGCCTGTATCCGTAGCTGCCTCGCCCTGGGCGTGGACCTGTTCATGATTCCCGCAAAAGGCATGTGCGGAATTACGCCAAGCGTAGAGCGGACCTCTGCCGGAGCGCTACAAAAAATGCGAATTTGCAGGCCTGACAACCTGGAAGGGGCCATCGGGGAGCTGAAACTGGCGGGTTACCAGATTCTGGGCCTGGACGCCGACACCGAGACGAACCTGGCCGGGTTTGACTTTGCAGACCATGCGGTCATTGCCGTAGGCGGCGAAGACGTGGGCCTTCCGCCCTTCGTGAAAAAACAGTGCGATGCCGTGCTCCGGATTCCCATGATGCCCGAAGCACACTCCTACAACGCCTCCGTAGCCCTATCTTTGGGCCTGTACGAATACGCGAGACTTCGCATCAAGAATTAATTATTTATTTTGGAAGGGATAGCAACTAAGAAGGATTCATTATGGAAAGCGCAAGAAAGATTGTCAACCAGTTTCTGAAAGGAAAATTCGAGGACAAGGACCTAAAGAGCGAGCTGTACAAGGCCGCCGAAGCCGCCATGGAAGACGGCTGGACCTTTATGGACACTTCCTTCCAGATTGGAGGCCTCGCCCGTGAACGGGGCTTGGCCGACGACGAAGTGGAACAGATTCTGCGCAGGGCCTTCTCCAGCGAAAAGCGTTCTTCTGAACGGGAAGAAGCAAAGGCCGAAGCCCATAAGGAATCCTCCCAGGCGGTGCCGCCACAGACCACCATCATGCCGGCATTCAACGCCAGCATGATTCCCATGGAACAGATGCTGGCCATGGGTCTTGACACCCAGTCCCTGGAACTGTTGCAGAACTTCAAGATTGACCCCGAAGCCCTTTCCATCCCATGGCCTGCCGCCGACTGGCGTAAGGACCTGGCCAAGCTTCTGGAAGCCACTTTCGAAGAAGACGAAACCATCGACTTCAAGATTTCGGACACTCCCACCGCCACGTCGGAACTGGTGTCCAACATCGTAGGCCAGGACGACGCCATCAAGAAAATCATGAAGAGCCTGGACAGCCCCGAAGGAGCCCTTATCTGCATCAACGCCACCAAGGGTGGCGAAGACGCCTCTGACGAGAGCTGGAAATACCGTTACGTGATGGTGGACAACCCCAAGATGACTTTGGCCAAACAGTTGGCCTACTTCAAGGCATTGAACCTCCCCTGCGCCGCCCTCATCAACACCGGCGCAAATTCCGTGCAGGCCTGGGTAAAGATTGGGGCCGACAACCAAGAAGAATACGACGAACGGGTAGACTTTCTGTTCAGCACCCTTGCCTCCCAAGGTTTCCAGGTGGATTCCAGCAACAGGAATCCCAATATGATGGTCCGCATGCCGGGCGTGCTCCGGGGCGGAAAGCAGCAGTACCTGATCAGCCTGGAACAGGGCGCCAAGAATTTTGTCGAATGGAAACAGTGGGTAGAATACTCCCTAGACGGCAAGCCCCTCATCGAGCTTGCCAGCGACAGCGAAGAGGCTCCGAAAAAAGACGAAGTCCTAATCCAGAACATGCTCCAGGCCGGTGAATTCTTCTTGTTCACCGCTCCCCCCAAATGCGGAAAATCCATGGCCCTGATGGACCTGGGTCTTTCGCTGTGCTATGGCGAGGAATGGTTCGGAAACGCCACCACCATGAGCGACGTGCTGTTCATCAACTTCGAACTGACCAAGTCCGTATTCCTGAACCGCCTGTACCTGCTGGCCAACAAGCGCGGGCTCCCCGCCAGCACCGGAAACTTCGGCTTCTTGAATTTGCGTGGAGTCGCCCTTTCTCCGCTGGAGACGGCACAGCTTATCGCAAAGCGCGTAGAAGGTGCGAAGAAGATGGGAAACCACAACTACCGCACCATCGTCATCGACCCCATTTCAGCGGTGTTCCACAATCCCAAGGCCATGCGCATTACCGGGGCACCCCACCAGATTTTGATGCAGATGGTGGATACCATCATCGCCCTCACGGGCTGTGCCGTAGTGGCGGCCTGCAACAACGACGAGTACCCCTACCTGGAATCCCGGGCTGACAGCGTGCTGAAACTCACGCCGGTAGAAGGCGGCCTGAACCAGTTCCAGATCAACGGCTCCTTCAGGGAATTCCCGAAGCTCCTGGCTCGGGACTGCTCCTGGATTTACCCGAGATTCTGGGTTTAGTGGTTAGGGGTTAGGGGCTAGGATCTAGGGGATAGGGTTGCGAAGGATCCTGTCCAGAGAAATCTACAAACCAGGGTCCTCAGCCATTTGAATAGGTAAGAAATGAATCGTTTTGTAAAAAAAGGTGACGTAAGAAAACGTCCACAACAAGAAACTCCGAAGGCCGCACCAAAGCCAATTATCCGCAGGGCAGCTAGTTTCGAAGATATCCAGAAACAGTTCAGTTCCTGGACCAACGACATGAGAATCCCCGGAAAAGTCCAGGCCTGGTTCACCGCTGAAGCAAAGCCCGAAAACTCCGACTGGAAAATCTACAACAAGCTCATAAACAGCCACGAAAGCCTGCTGTTGGACACTCCCGCAAAGGGGATGGACACACCCGAAGTCGTCACGCAGATTTTCGAGCAAATCAAAAAAGAACACTTGCGCAATTTCCGCAAAGCCATCCGGACCATTTGGTTCAGGGCCTGCGGCAACGGAAACTTCGCCCTGGTAGTGCAGGCAAACCTACGTGGCAAAAATTCCGCCCACGAATGCAAGACCTTCGTTGACTTTCTAGAGCGTTCCTGCCCCGAAATCATCAGTTGCCACCAGATACAATGCCAGCCTTTCGTTCCCTTTGACCCTACCGTACATCAAAGCACCCGCATCGAATCCAGGTGCAATTTCGGCAAGGACTTCATGCCCCTAGGCGATTCCGGATTCTGCATGCATGTGCTGGACTGGGCTCCCCGCATCAAAGACGCCTGGTTAAAGCTACCGGAAAAAATTGCAGGCGCCATCCACCCTGCAAAGGGTGACAAGCTCTTCGAATTCTACTCGGGCTCAAGCTTTGTAGCCGCTTCCCTTTCCCCGCTGTTTGCTCAAGTGGAAAGCCAGGACTGCCGCGAAACGTCCATAGAATCCAGCCGGCAGAACAGCCGCCTCGCTCCACAAGACAACATGCGGTTCCACAGGGGATTCTTTGACCCGGGATTTCTCTCCAAGTTCTTTTCCAAGTCTGAAAACGACGGACGGTGGACCTTCTATTTCAACCTTCCCGAAGGGGAACCCCTGCCGGCAGGTTCCGTGGAAACCATTGCCGGGGTACGGCCGGAGCGTATTCTGATCGAAACCGCCGACCTGGAACAGGCCCAAAAACTCATCAAGCAGTTCAGGAACCAGGGGTACGTGCTCCGCAAAACCATACCTCTCTACCTGGAACCCGGCCGAGGGAAATTCGAAATTTTGGCCATTTTCGTACCGGATCGGGTGGGGCTTCTTGGCGGAAAACGGCAAAAACCTGTCCAAAATCCCATAAAACCCGCCCATAAAACACTTTTTGTGCAAAAAAGCCCTACTTTTAGGCAAAGAAAAGATTAAATTATTACATAACTTGTTCACGTTCAAAGAGTTACAAGGATTACTATGGGATTTTTGAAAACTGCGACTTTGTGCCTCGGTCTGGGAGTGCTGGTTGCGTCTGCCTATATTGTCAAGGAAGGCGACACCCTCTGGGACCTGAGTGACGAATTCCTGAACGACCCCTTCGCCTGGCCCGACTTGTGGGAAAACAACAGGCACATCCAGGACCCCCACTGGATTTATCCTGGTGATTCCATCTACTTCGGGGACAGCACCCGCGAAGAGCCTGTAGCCATCCCCACTTCGCAGAACCGCTACCCCTGTGGTGGTGCCATCGCCGATACCAACCTGCCCAAGGGCGTTTCCGCCGTGGGCTGCGACCAGGGAGATGCTCGGAACGGAGACTTCGAGAACATGCTGGGCGACCTGCGCAACCGCGACAAGCGTCCCAAGAAGGTCAAAAAAGAGGACGAGTACTACTACAAGCAGCGTCCGGCACCCAAGATTTTCAATGGCTATTACCAAATTCTTGCCCCTGAAATCTATGACGTAGAACAGTTGAAAGAAGACGACCGATTCTTCTCTATCCGTTCTGGCGAGCGCAAGGAGCCCATTCTTCACATTCCAGAAATGGAAGTGGTGGTTGGAATCGGCAAAAAGACCGATATCAAAGCAAAGAAGGGCGACCTGGTGGAAATCCTAGATGCACGAGCTATCGAAGTCCCCGGCACCCATGGAAAGAGCTTTGACACCTACGCCATGCTTAGACTTTCGGGTATTGCAAAAATCACCGCCGTTGGCGACACCTTGTCCCGTGCACAAATTGTGCAGAGTTTCAGGGAAATCAAGATCCACCAGTCCAAGGCACGTGTCAAAAAAGCCCCGAAAGTCTTAAACGTCAGCAGCTATGGCAAGGAACAGAAAGCGGATATCGAAGAAATGGCCACCATACGCTATTCTATGGATCCTATGCTGATTATCGGAGCCTATTCCTATGTTCTGATTGACAAAGGCAAAGAGGACAAGTTCCGTACCGGAGATGCTATTGCCATCTGGGAACAGGACAAATCTGACGAAAGCATTCCGCCTCGTCTGCTTGGTCGAGGCATCATTGCCCGTGCCACCGACCACGAGGCCGCCGTGCTGATTCGTGAAATCTATTCCAACAACCGCCGCGTAGAAATGGGTCACAAGGTTTCTGTCACCCATAGAGCACAAATAGCCAAGTGACAAAAACACTAATCGCCATATCGGCCCTGGCCTTTTCGCTGGTCACTTTACTGATGGGGACCAGCGTCCTCATATTGCTGTTCCCCAGTATCTCGTCGCACCTTCCCTTCTAGATTTAGGAGGTGACGGCTGAGAATCTCACGCAACAACCTCCTGTTCTTTGGCTTTTTTGCTGGAGCCATCGTTTTGCCGATGGCGATTCTTTCGTATTTAAGTTTTCGTAATATTCAAAACGAGAATTACCTCATTCAGAAGAACTTTGACGAAAACCAAATTTCATTACAAAAAGAGCTGGAAGATGCTCTAGATAAAGAACAGAGCAAAATACTCCAAGAAACAAAAGCTGCTTCCCTATTTTTGTACGAGCTCCCCAAAAGCCTATTGGAATTCGGCAATGCTGCCAACTTCAAAGATGTCCAGGGAATAGAAGCTATATTCCTTTACAACAATGGGACCTTAGTCTATCCAGACATTTCTTCAAAATTATTGGCGACTACAAGCCAATTTTCAAATTCCAAGCCCAACTTCACAGAAAGTGCACTATACCAAAGTGAGCAAGACCCCCAAAAAAAGCAAGAAGCTCTATTCGCCCGCGAAATGCTCGCCCGAAATCCACTACTATCTCCAAAAGACCAAACTCAAAACATTCTCGGTCTTGTACGCATAGCCTACAAAGAAAAAAATTACAGTGAGGCGCTTCGTTTGCTAAAAAATTTAGAAACGAGACCCAAACTGCAAGGGTATCTTCATTCAGACCTCACAAGATCAATCAACCTACTGCATTTTGACATCCTGGTAAAAATGAAAAATCACCAAGAGGCAGAAGACTACTGCCTATCGGTATTAAACCAGTTTTTACAAGGAAACACCATCGAAGACATTCCCTCCACAAGATTCTTCTTTGAGTCTGCTTTTACCCAAATTCTCTCTTTTGAAAATCTAAAACAAGAAAAACGCGAGGCCTTCTGGAACCTGAGAGCCAACTTTAACAGACAGCTAAATTACACCGATATTCTTATTCACAACCAGGAGCTATTCCAAAATACCTTACATAGTGAAAGCGCCTCTAAATCGGGCGTTCTTATTAAGTCTGAAGGGGATGTCACCCTATTCAAGTTGACTTACCCGATGCTTTCGGGAAATCAAGTTGTCATTGCAAAAGTAAACGAATCTGTTTATAACCATCGTATTTTAGATAAATTAAGAAACGTTGCTCAACGATGGAACAACATTCCATTTTCTATTACCGATGGCAAGGATTCCCTACTACTTGGAGCAATCCCCGATAGTGCAAATATCGTTTCACAAGCCTTCTTTAATACAGCCCCTTCGTGGCAGCTAAGCCTTTATGAAAAAGACATAGGCGAAATCCATAAAGAAACCCAGCACAGAATGTTCTTGATGTATGGGCTTTTATTCTTCTCCCTCATCACAGTCATCTTCGGTTCGTTCTTTATGCTACGAACACAAATTACTGGCCATGAAGGCGAATTTCCTTTCAAGTGTATCCCATGAACTAAAAACGCCCCTCACTTCTATCAAAATGTTTGCCGAGATGATGGCTCGGGGTCGCGTTATGAAGGTCGAAAAAGTTCAAGAGTACTCGAGGCTCATCAATAAAGAAGCATCCCGTCTTGAAAACTTAATTGGTGCAATCTTGAACTACACCCGCATGGAACATGGTACGGGAGCTTTCAAATGGGAGAAACTGGATTTTTCCGTATGTGTCAAGAAAGTTTTTGAAGCCGTAGAAGATATTGGTGTTGAAAAGGGGCTTTCTTTCAAAACCCATTTTGACCCCAAAGTGTATGTCATGGGAGACTATACGGCTTTGTACAGCCTCGCCCAAAACTTGATAGAAAACGCCATCAAGTACACCAACGTCCCAGGCGACATCGAAATCAAAGTATACAACGAAGACGATCGCGCCGTATTTTCAGTAATTGATACGGGCGTAGGCATCCCTTCTTCGGAACAAAAAAATATATTTAATGATTTTTACAGGGTTGGCGACGAGATGACTCGTAGTACAAAAGGCTCAGGACTGGGACTTGCCATAGTGAAACGGGTGGCAGAAACACACAAGGCGACTATTTCCTTGGTAAGTAAACCCGGCAAGGGCTCCAACTTTACGGTAAGATTTAGAAAGGTGGATTAATATGCAACACAAAATCCTCATCGTAGAAGACGAAGAAATCATCCGGCTCGGTCTGCAAGACAATTTCGAGCTAGAGAATTACATCGTAGAAACCGCTGCCGATGGCGAAGAAGCTATCGCCAAAGCGGATTCCTTTATGCCGCACCTGGTGATTCTCGACCTGATGATTCCCAAGAAAAGCGGGTTCGAAGTTTGCCGAGTCATCCGCAAGAAACACCCCCAAACATTCATTATCATGCTAACCGCCAAGACCGAAGAAACCAGCAAGGTGGCCGGACTAGAAATGGGTGCCGATGACTACGTGACCAAACCGTTCTCTATTTTGGAACTATTGGCCCGAGTTAAAGCGTTCCTCCGTAGGGTTGATGCAGACGCCGCCCCCACACAGGTAGCAGCACCTTCCGATGTAGTAGATTTTGCTGACATTCACCTAGATTTCAAAAAATACGAAGCTACAAAGGGTGGTGTCCCCCTGGAAATGTCCGCCAGGGAATTCCAGATTCTCAAGTATTTCTGGCAGCATAAGGGCGAGGTTGTTTTGCGAGAAGACCTACTACAAGACATCTGGGGCTACACCACCGACAACATGCCATCCACCAGAACTATTGACAACCATATCGTGAACCTCCGCAAAAAGCTAGAAGACGATCAAGCCAATCCAAAAATCATTCTTTCTATCAGAGGTGCAGGCTATAAGTTTGATGTGTGATAAATAGTGAGTTATGAGTAGCGAGTTCTAAAATATGGCTGGAAACTGACAACGGATAAATGGGAAAAATGCTGAAACGCAAAACAAACATAAGGCTTTTCGGAATACACACAGCATTAATGCTTGTGTGGCTATGTGGTCTTATGTCATTTGCGAGCGCAGAAAAGATGGAGACTTCTATTCAAGAAGCCTTGTATCTATTCGAAATGAAAGGCGAATTTTCAAAAGCAATTGGCATTCTAGAAAAAGTTGTTAGCGAAGGAGACAATGAAGATCGGGAGCAGGCTAGTTTTTACCTTGGAAAAATTCAAGAACTTGCAGGAAACAGACAATCAGCACACCTTTACTACAAACAGAGCCTTCAAAACAATAAATCCGCAAGCAAAGCCTACTGGCTTGCAGAAAGACTTGCCGCCACCGCAAGTGATCCAGAGACAATCCAAAAAAATACCATACGGTTAAAATCCCCCATACGAAAGGTTTTTGAAGGGAATCCTTCATATATCCTTTTGCAGAACGGGAATGTATACAAGATTCTTAAAGACTCTCTCATCAACGTACCTACCGGACTCGCAGGTTCTTCTGATATTTTGAAAGCGGATAATACGGGCATTTGGTATTCCACTCCAGAAAAAGATAAGATTTACTTCAAGCCTTTCAACAATATTCGAAAGCCCATGTCATTTTCCCTAAGAAACCCCAAAGATTTAGCGTTGGGCAATAGTAAAGACCTTATTCAGGGTGACTATGCAATTATTCTTGTAAACAAAAAAGGTGATCTTGAACAAACAAACGACAAGTACAACGAATGTTTATTAGAAATGTTTTATGCACCTACGGGACATTTCATAATGAATTGCCCCGACAATGCACTCCATTTTCTTTCTGATGAGAATCTTTCCGAAACATTCTCAATTAGCCTGTTTGACGCCATTCAGCATGTTTCGTCTTTTGGAAACAACCTTTTATTCTATTCCGGAGGAAATCTATTCTGTTACAATCCTCAAAAAAATTTAGACCCTCTATGGCGAATTCCATTCAACAATGTGGAAAGCATCATCCCCTTTGGAAGCAATATTGCTGTTTTAGAAGCCTCTGGCCGTATTTCATTGATTAATTTACAATCAGGAAATTTAATCACTTCTACACGAAGTGATGCTGACAGGATTCATCAACTTGCTGTAGGAACTCTTGGTATATTCACTAGCGAAGGAGCGCTTATTGTATTAGACTCCTTACTTCACCCCCTTTGGAATTTTAACTTTGCTAAGCCTCTTTCTATCTCGCCCCTGCACACCAACGGCAACATCTACTTGTGCTTTGATGGACAGAACCTTCAAGGAATTGCGCCACATTATTACGGGAAAACGCCGCTTGCATCAACGATTCTTGCACAGCGAGCAGCTTTCTTAGCAGAAACGGCGCAATGGAACGAGTTAACCACAGTCCTTGATACACTACTCGCTTTAGAACCAGGCAACGCAGAAGCATGGCTTTTCAAAGCCTTAAAATTAGAAAGTACGCAAGGAAAGGAACAGGAGCGACAAATAGCCTGGTCCGAAGCCGTTAGACTTTCAATCAGCAATCCCCAAGTAACCCCCTTAATCCTAAGCCGCTATAGCAAAGCAATTGGAGCTAAATTTGTAAGTCTTTTGAATATATCTCCCAAAACCAAATACCCACAATTCTTTGGAAGCAAGAAAAATCTTTACACAGTTGATCCTGCAGCGAGTCGTCTCATTTGCATCAATGCAGAAACTGGCGAATTACGTTGGACTAGAGCATTGTCCAAATTGGACAACAGTCCAACCCTTAGTAGTGATGAAAAATCGCTTGTTCTTGCCTCGGGGTTCAACCTTAACATATACGAGCTTAGCAAAGATGGTACAAAGACAACCATTCAACTTCCTGGAAAAGCGTTCAATATCTCTTTAGAAAATGAAGCCATTTACATTTCCACTTGGAACGGATTCTTAATCAAACTTACAAGGCCCGATGGAAGGCTAGCTTGGTCAAGAAAAATATATGACCTACCATTCTTGTTTGCAAGGGAAAATTCTCAAATTATAACAGCAAGTCTTGAAGGGAACATTACTCACCTTTGGGAAGGCTCTGGGCAAATAAAGCATGAATCTGAGCAAGTTCAAGCCGGCATTTCACAAATAACACGAATAGATTCTTTGATTGCCTTTGCTACAAATAATAATAGGTTGCTGATTTATGATTCTAGGCACCCTGACAAGGAACCGTTACAAATTTTGATGGAATCCCCCATTTCCTCGTTGCAAGCAGTTTCCTTACATGGGTCAAAAAATTTCTTAGTGGGACTAGCAAACCAGAACCTGCTACTATACTCCATTTCTGGAACCCCCCTTTGGAGATTCCATGGAAAAAACTCCATTTTCTCTACGCCTTTTATTGATGAAGAAATCGCATGGTTAGACCAAGGAAATGAAGTCATTGCTATAGACCTCTCTAACGGAGAAATTACCAAACACTTCAGTACCCCTGGAGGCGCAGGGACCCCATTTGTCTTAAACAAGACCCTATTCAGCGCCTCGTCAAAGCGACTCCTATACGGTTTTTCGCTCTAATTATGCTGCATCCGCGATAAATACTCCAATTTAGACAGGTTTTGGGAGAAAAACAGTAGTTTTTTTTCAAAAAAACAATTACATTTTTTCTGTGTACTAAGGTTTTTTAGAAGGATGAAGCCCTTGACTCGTTTTAGCTTTTTTAACATCATTCTCTTCACCGGCGTCCTGCTCGTTTACTCCGGTTGCAAGACCGAAGACAATGCCGAAGTTGCCCAAGATCAGCAGGAATACCCTAGAAGCGAGACACTTTACATTGGCGGCTTTGACTGGGCGCCTCCGTCAACGTTCAACCCGCTGGACTACGACCCCAACTTCCCCATCGACGGGAATGTGCGGCTTATGTATGAGACCCTGGTCACTTACAACCAGCTGGATGGAGTGTTGGAACCGATGCTGGCAGATAGCTTTACGCAAACCGACGATGCCATTGTGGTACATCTGGACGAAAATGCCAAGTGGAACAACGGCCAACCGGTTACCGTGGACGACGTCCTATACTCGTTCTTTATCGACTCAATCCTGCCTACACCCCGTCATGGCAACTGGAATTACATCGAACGCATCACTGCTGACAAGTCCAACAATATCACATTTTCCTTCGTGAAAAACAACCGCAATCCGCTAATTCTCTCTAACGCCATTGCTGAAACATCAATTTTGCCAAAGTCGGTGTTTCAACCGATTATTGAAGGGGCTAAGAACGGTAATTCTTACGATTTTTCAAAGGTAACCGAATTTAAGAACGATTTTAAGCCCGTTGTCTCCGGTCCCTATGACTTAAAAACCTTCTCTCCAGACAAAATTGTCTTGGAAAGGAACGATAGCTATTGGGGTAATATCAAACACAACGGTAAAAAACCTGCTCCCAGGTTCATCATCCACTCCCTATACAACGGAAACAATCATTTCAACAGCGCCATGGTCAAGGGCAACCTGGACGTATCCTCTATTTTCCTGCCACGTATTTGGGACAAGGCCAAGGACAGCATTCGCGCCTGGAGCAGGAACGAACCCTACCATCAACCAGGATCCATTACCACGTTATTGATAGCTCATCATCAAAAGCCCTTTAGTGATGTTGCTTTCCGCAGAGCCCTTGCCCACAGCATCAACTTTGAAAAAGTCAAAACCCGCGCTATATCAAACTATACACCGGCCATGCAGTCTGGTTTTATCCTGCCCTTTGGCACGGAAAGCAAATTTTTCAACAAGGATGATGCCGAAAAATATGGCTACGAATTCGACCTGGACAAAGCCCGCAACATCTTGAAAGAGGCCGGCTACTCCTGGAATTCCGAAGGTGCTCTCTTAGACCCCGATGGCACCCCCGTCCGGCCCATCAAGTTGGAATGCCCTCAAGGTTGGACCGACTGGGAAGATGCCATCAAAGTCATCGCCGGAACGTTCCAGGAAATCGGCATTCCTGCCGAAGAATACTTTGTTGATTACGGTGTCTGGGATAAGGATCTGCGCCATGGATCTTTTGATCTCGCCATGAAAACCCAAACTGCAGAGCTATCCGCAGCAACTCCCTGGACCAGATTCTCCCAAATTATGGGTCCCATCGGGCTCAAACCTCTAGGCGAGGATGCCTTCTCCAACCAAGGTCGCTTCAGCAATGACGCTGCAAACAAGCTATTGGATAAAATCCCCACCATTCGCGATGAAGCCGAGTTGGCACTTGCCTATCGTGAGCTGAACAAGATATTCATGGAGACTATACCGGTACTTCCGGTCATGTACAGGCCTACCCAGTACTACCAGTTCTCCACCAAGCACTGGACCAATTTCCCAACAGAAGAGAATCCTTACGCACCGCCACAGCACTTGATTGTTGCCGCCGGAGTGAAGGCGCTTTGGGAAATTCAAGCCGTAAAATGATTTCGGATTTCGGATTTCAGAATTAGGATCTGTCCCGAATTAAATTTTTAGATTTGTGTTGTAAAAACAAGGAGTTGATCGTGGGAAAATCTCGTTTTATTTTGCCGAATGCGTTTACCAGCATGAACTTTTTGTTGGGCGTTTTCGCCATCTGTTGGGTTACAGGAGCCTTTGATTCTTTCACCTCTACAGACACGCTCCGAATGGGGGCTTATTTCGTGATGCTCAGTATGCTTCTCGATAAACTGGACGGTTTCGCCGCACGCCTTGTGAACGCCAGCTCCGAATTCGGAGCCCAGTTCGATAGCCTTGCCGACTTGATTGCCTTCGGACTTGCTCCAGCTTTCTGCGTGTTTTTCACCTATAAGATTTGCGCCCCCCAATTCTTTGAACAGAACGCCGCCCTACTGGTGGTGACATTCTCTATCTACGTTCTCTGTGCTGCCATGCGCCTGGCCAAGTACAACGCTTGCGATTCCGACACTTATCACCATCACTTTTCTGGGCTCCCCTCCACCTTTGCTGGCGCCATCAACGCCACCCTGGTCGTATTCCTGAAATCCAAGGGGATCTTTGCCGACCCTAACTCCGCACTGGTGTTTATCCCGGTCATCGTGATGCTTGCCACAGGCATCTTGATGGTGAGTCCCCTGTTCTTGCCCAAGCTTCAGCCCCGCAAGAACAAGGCATTCAACATTTTCCAAGGCGTACTGATTGTCCTCACCTACATCGCCGGATTCATGTTCATTTCTGAGAAGGTTCCCTACGTGTTGGAATACCTGCTTATTCTCGGCGGCTGCTACCTAGTTATCGGTTTTAGCGTTGGTCTTATCAACCGCAGCAAGATTATTGAAGAGGCCAAGGCTTCGAAGAGCAGTGACTAGGAATCAGATTTTCTGATGTCACCCCGGCTTACCTGCCGGGGTATTTTTTTAGGAATTCTACAAAGTTTAAACCGTAGCGTTCGTACAAAAGTTCGGGAGCAAGACGCGGAAGTTCCATGGTCACACATTCCGGATTACATTCTTTACACCAGGTACCAAAACTACCAGGCGTGCTGTACCCGATATCTTTTACATAGGGAACATTGAACACCGCCTGAAGATTCTTCACAAGAGTCGTTTCTTCGGGAGCGTCAATGCATCCGATGGGACTGTGGAGAGACAATACCGCCTGTGGCGCCAGTGTCTCCACCAGCTGGATTAAGGCCTTGGTTTCCGGTTCACTGGCGGGAGCCTTTCCTGTGGAAAGTTCCATATCCCGTTCCGCCTCCAAGATGGAGCGGGAACACACCGGAGCCGCACTCCAGTTTTTTGTGGGAAAGTTTCGGTTCAGGTCTACACCGTTGGCGTTTCCGCGGGTTCCAAGAGCTACACCATCAGGATTAGCACATAGCACAAAAGCTATGGACTCAAGATTTTCGTCAAAGGCGCGCAGGGCACGACTCAACAAGAAAGTCGTCTCCGGTTCTTCACCATGAATTCCTGCCATTACAAGTAAACGGCATGCGCCTTTGCAGGGAAAATACAAGAGAGGGGCCCCCAGCACGCTGGTGCCGTATGGCTTGTATTTCAATTTGATGGAACCGGAAAGCATAATGAGGTGTGGGGTGTGAGGTGTGAGATTAATTCGGAATTAGGAATTCGGATTTCGGAATTAGTTTTTTATTCTAAAGAACAATTCCTAATTCATAACTCCGAATTCTGAACTAGATAAAGTACGGATAGATGTATTCCTCCGCCAGTTGAGGGAGACGGGCAAGGACCACCCGCTTGCAAGCCATGTCCGAACCTTCGTAAATCTTGCGGAGCGTGTCCAGCGAAAAACGCTCCAGACGCTTGCGGGAGGTAGGCAGGTGGGCGATGTGCCAGCCTTCGGGCCGAATTTTTCCGCGACCTGGGACGAACACCCGGTCAAAACCGAAAGCTCCGTCGGTGGCAAAGCGTTCATCCAAAAACTTGTGGAAGGCGGCAAACATCCCGGAGCACTCCTCCGGCGTAAGCTGGACTTCGTAACCTTCGGGACAGGCACGACCATCAACCACGTCCAGGTCTGTCCCAAGATGATGGCGGCTCGCTCCCGGAAGGGCCGACCAGGTGAGAATGGCATACATCAGTTCTTCTTCGTCTTGAGGACGTTCCATAGGAACACCTTCTGCCGAAAGCAGGGGCAGTTCCCCACGGGCCTTGCGGTTCCAGATGGAAAGCTGCCGTTCAAAAGGGCGGTAAGCCGATTCTATCTGGAGTTCAAATCCTTCCGCCGCAGCCACATTTTTTAATTTGTTCAAAAAAGGTAGGATTTCGGCATCCACAAAATATCCCGGAGCCGCCTCTACAAGGTTCGGCGTTCCAAGTCCGTAGGGCAACAAATCTTCGGTCATTAAATTTCCACTCCCATCTTCTTGATCAGGTCTTTCCACTGCTGGACAGAGGCCTTTTTCTTGCGGACCGTAGGCCGTTTTTTCAGAGCCGCAGTCAAGGGCGGCGGATTTCCGTGGGTCCAGGCGATAGCCAGGGCGTCCGAAGCGTCCAGCGGAAGGTCCGAGCCCTCTATGCCAAGCTGTGCAAAGACCATGTGGGCCACCTGTTCCTTGGAGGCGGCACCATCGCCAGTAACGGACTGCTTGACCACCTTGGGCGGGTACTCGTCAAAGGACATGCCCCGCTTGCGGCAGGCCACAAGGACAGCCCCGCGAATATGCCCGAGCACCAGGGCACTCTTGGCATTCTTCGCAAAGAACACTCCTTCCATGGCCAAGGCATCTGGGCGATACTGGTCCAGCAGGGATTCCAGCTTGGTGATAATCTGTAATAGACGGTCCTCCAACGACTTAGACGACGGCGAATGAAGAGTACCGTATTCCAGCACCGAAAACCCCTTCGGATTCTTTTCCAGAAAGGCGTATCCTGTCGTAATAGAGCCCGGGTCAATGCCGAGAATAACCATAGCCAAAAAGTAGATAAAATGACCTAAAAAGTGTTCCATTCCGTGTATTTTTTATTAGATTCCTATATGGAGGCTCCCTATGCTTATCGACCAGGAAAACTCAGGCTTTGTACATGTAAAGACTCACCCTCGCCAATTGGGAATCCCCCTCAGTCGGTGGGGCCGTAACCTGATTTCCAGTTGTCCATTCCACGCTCCCGAAGAGACCTCCCTGTTCTTCTACGACGCCCTAGGCTACTGGCGTTACCGCTGCCTCCAGTGCGGTAGCGAAGGCGACCTGGTGGAATTTGTGATGCGGAGCCGTTTCAACGGCATGGATGAGCCTGCCGCTCGGGCCGAAGCCCTGGAATTCTTGGGCGGCCTCGAACAGGAACAGGACACCAAGAAAGACGACCACCTTTTGCTCAAGGAAGTAGGCGGCGAAAAGTCCAAGGTTCTGGAATGTTTTGTGAGGTACTGCCACTGGGCAGCCTGCAAGAGCCCCTCTTCCGAAGAATTTCTGCAGTCCAGGGGCTGGAACATCGGTCAGGCCCAGCTCTACGGCCTGGGCTACTACAGTGGCGATCCAGAGCCCTTCTTCAGTTATTGTATGCTTTCTGGGCTAGAACGCCACCAGGTCAGTTTTTATCTGGATAACCTGGAAGCCTACCACGAACCTCGAATTACTATTCCCGCACGCAATTCCAAGGGGCTCATCCATTCTGTATATGGACGTCTCATGGAAGACGACGGCAAGCCCCACCCCTACGTTTCTTTTGCCTCGGGCCCAAGCGACATTCCTTTCAATATCCAACCCGAAAACAGCAATCCCATCATCGTAGAAGGATTTTTTGATGCTCTGACTGCAGACCTGGCGGGGATTCCCGGCGTGGTTTCCACCATGTACCAGGAATTGACCCTGAGCCATCTGCTCAAGCTCAAGGCCTGCGGAGCCGATTCCGCTACCGTCATTCTCAGGCGCGAAGACAACCGTCGCGAACAGGAATACCGTATCCAGGGTTACCTGAAAATGGCCGAAGAACTGGACATGCGATTCAAGTCCATCGTGCTGTCCAAAGATGAAACGGTAGACGTTCTGGTCCGCGACAAGGGCGCCGATTACCTGCTTGACCTTATCGACAAGACCGAAGAGGACACGGTTCACACCCACCGCCGTTCCATGCTGCTCCAGGATATCAAGGAGAACTACGATGCCGCCATGGGTTGCCCTCCGGATACCAGCGTGGGCTATACCCTGAACAATTTCCCTAAACTCACCAAGGAAATTGACGGTATCCAGTCCGGTTGCTTCTTCGTTTCTTCCAAACCCTTTGGCCTCAAGACATCGCTTCTGTCTAGCCTTGCCCTGGATCTCATAGACAGCAACCCTATCTTGAAGATTATCTACATCGCCCTGGAAACGCCCCGCCGGCAAATTTTTGACCGCATGGTGGCTATGGAAACAGGGGAATCGATCCTTACGGTACGAAAGCAAAACGAGGACGACGCGATTAACGGAAAGATTCTTGAAGCCACCAAAAAGCTCATGAACCTGGTCCGCACCAACCGTCTCGAAATCTGGGAAGACTACCCCACCTTCGACAACAACGAGATGATGAGCATCTTGAAAGAAGAACGGAAGCAGAATTCCGACCTCATCGTGATGATTGACGGTCTGGACCACTTGAAGATAGACGGACGGCTTGAGCTTGACGACATTCACGAGCGCAGATCCTTCGTGATGCTGGACCTGTACAAGAGCCTGGACATTCCCCTGTTCCTTGGCGGAGAACTGATACCCACCGAAGAAGGCTTTGAAGGCCCGAGGCCCTACCTGCGTGATTCCGACGCCATCTACTGGCTGGATTCCCAGAACAAGACCCTCACCCTGTCCGTGAATTCCAACAGGCTGGGCGTAAGCCACAAGTACAACTGCCCCATCTTCATTGACCCCATGTCCAACAAGATGCAAGAAGCGGAATAGTCTGCGTTCCATGCCGCAAGCGCCCTTCACCATCGTCGATTTCAACAACTTCTGGAGTCCGTCCGGAGGCGGTGTTCGGCGTTATCACCTGCAAAAGATGGCATTCTACGAGAACCGCCAAGATGTGCTGAGCGTATTCGTGATGCCCGACAGCCGCACCTTCACCGAGAAAAGAGGGACGGGACTCATTATTGAGCATGTTGATGCCTACCGTTTCCCCGGAAACTGGGAATACCGCTTTATCTGGAAGCAAAAACAGATTCGCCCCATCCTGAAAAAGTACATGCCCCAGGTCATCGAGGTGGGTTCTCCCTATATTTTACCGACTGTAGTCCGCAAGGCTGCCAAGAGGATTTGCCCTGAAGCCATACTCCTCAGTTTCTGGCACGCCGACTTCCCTGTCACCTATGTGGGCCGCCCTGTTGCAAACAAACTAGGCCGCATTTTCGGCCGCCTTGCCGAGCGGGTCGCTTTCTGGTACGCCAAGCAAGAATTCAAGAAGTTCGACGGAATTCAGGTCTCTTGCAAGGAGGTGATGGACCGGCTGGAAAAGCGCCACCTCCCCCACAGCCACTGGATTCCCCTAGGTTGCGACATCCAGATGTTTTCGCCCTCCAAGCGGGACGAGGCCCTGGTGGCCGACTTCAAGGGCGGAAATCCCGACAGGCTTACCATATTTTTCCCGCACCGGTTCTGCGAAGAAAAAGGCATTGAACTTTTGCTTGGAGCTTACGACGAACTGACGGAGCAGCTGGGCGTCGAGCCGGAAATCATCTTGGCGGGCACGGGGCCGTATCTGCCCCAAGTTAAAGAGGCTGTACAAAAGTACAAGCACATCCGCTATGTAGGCTTTATCAAGTCCATCGACGAAATGGCCCGCCACTACGCCAGCGTAGATATGGGGCTTGCCCTTTCGGGCTGGGAAACCTTCGGGCTTTCTATCCTGGAAAGCATGGCCAGCGGAAACGCCCAGATTGGAGCCTCTACCGGAGCCGCCTTTGAACACGTGACGGAATCGGGAGCGGGCAAAATTCTTCAGGAGCGCACCCCACATGCCCTGGCAGAGGCCATCGTGGAGCTGTACCGCTCCGATATGCAGGCCATGAAACAAAAGGCCCGGGCCTACGCCGAGAAATTCAGCTGGAACGACTGTTTTGGGCGTCAGCTCGACCTATACCGGAAACTTTATCAAGAAAAGAGGAACTCATGATCAGACACATCGTATTCTGGAAACTGAAGGCCGAAGCCGAAGGCGCCACCGCCAAGGAAAACGGCCAAAAGATGGTGGACGCCTTCCACGCCCTGGAAGGTAAAATTCCCGGTCTCGTGAGCATCGAATCTGGACTGAACTTCGGCAAGGCCGAACTCGGGAATGGCGACGTGGAATACGACATCGCCCTGGACACCACCTTCCGCACCAAGGAAGCCCTCGATTTCTATCAAGGACACCCGGAACACCAGGCTATTGTCTCCTTCGTGAAGAAGGTAGTCACCGAACGCCGTGCGGTAGATTTCGAGTTCTAGAGATGAGGCGTGAGGTATGTGTAATGTGTAATGTGTAATGTGTAATGTGGAATGTGGTATTCGTCATGTTCGTTCCGCAATAAAGTCCGGGACGAGGATGACAACGTTTAAGACCCATACCCCGAACCTCGTGCCTCGAACCTACTACCTAGCCCCTAGATCCTAGCCCCTAAATCCTAGCATCCTTCCCTTTTTACTACATTTTTCACGTATGGTCCAACTGAGTCAAACATCGTGGCAAGAGTTCTCCCTGAAGAACGTTCTGGAGACGCTACAGTACGCCCCGATGAACCTGACCATGGGCAAGAACCCCCAGTTGCACTACACCTTCCCCAAAAATATTGAACCGGGCACCACGGTGCGCTACAACCTCCAGTGGGGGTTCAAGACCTTAAAGTGGACCGGCATTGTCAGTTCCGTCAAAGAAAACAAGATTACCGTGCGTCTTGGCGAAGGTCCCTTCCGCGGGTTCACCGCAAAGCATTGCTTCTCTGACGAAGGGAATATGACCGCCTGCTACGACGAGATGAGCTTCCAGGGGTTCACGGATATTCCCGAAGAAGTTTTCGCCGAGATTATCGACAAGGCAAACATAGTGTACGGCATTTATTCCCGCAAGGATACCCGCGACGTGATGCTGGCCTACGAAGCCCAGAAAAAGACCCAGTCCATCGAGGCCCTGGACCAGAGCGCTACCGCAGGTTAAGGGCTTTACAACCTGGGGATTTCCATGTACGTGAGCCTAAAACAAGCCCTGCTTGATTTGGAAAAAGCGGGGATGTTGAAACGCATCCGCTGCGAAGTGGACCCGAACCTGGAAATGGCCGAAATGGCCCGAATCGCCTTTGAAAAGGGCGGTCCTGCCCTGCTGTTCGAGAACGTGAAAGGCAGCAAGTTCCCGGCGGTGGCGAACCTTTACGGCACGCAACAACGCATGGACTTTCTGTTCCGCGACACCCTGGAAAGCACCAAGGCCGCAGTGCTGTTCAAGTCTAATCCCGTGAATTTTTTCAAGCGATCCCGTCTCGGGAATTTGATACTGGCGGCAAAAGCCGGACTCCACAGCCTGCCCGTTAAAAGCGGAAGCATTGCAGACTTCGAAGAGTGTTCCCTGCAAGACTTGCCGCAAATCAGATGCGCCCCGGGCGACGGCGGAGCGTTCCTCACGCTCCCCCAGGTGGCAAGCCGTCCAGGCAAAAATGCAAGCATCATGACCACGAACCTGGGAATGTACCGTATCCAGATTTCGGGGAACGAATACGGTCCAGACGAATGCGGGCTCCATTACCAGATCAAGCGGGACATCGCCAAACATCACCAAAAAGCGATAGAAGAAGGCCGCCCGCTGAAGGTCAGCATTTTCTTGGGAGGGCCGCCGGCACACACCATCGCCGCCATTATGCCCATGCCCGAGAACCTGTCGGAACTGCTTTTCGCAGGTATGCTCTCCGGCCGAAGGTTCCGCTATTTTATCCATAACGGTTACCTCGTTTCTAGCGACGCGGACTTCTGCATCTTGGGAGAGGTGGCGCCGGACTTGAAGCCGGAAGGCCCCTTCGCAGACCATGTGGGTTACTACTCCGGAAAGCACCTGTTCCCCTACCTGAAGGTAAAGAAGGTCCTCTGCAAAAGGAACGCCATCTACCCCTTTACCGTAGTAGGCCGCCCGCCGCAAGAAGACACCCTTTTCGGGAACTTTATCCATAAGATTACAAGACCCATGGTGCCTGCGTCTTTGCCGGGCGTCCTCGCCGTACATGCCGTAGATGCGGCGGGCGTGCACCCGCTCTGCCTAGCCCTTGGCTCGGAAAGTTTCAGGCCTTATGTAAAGCCCGAAGAACGGGAACCCATGGAACTTTTGAAGACGGCAAACGCCCTGCTAGGATTTAACCAGGTGAGCCTTACCAAGTACCTGATGATTGCCGCCAAAGAGGACAATCCAAAGCTGGACGTGAACAAGATTCCAGAATTTTTCGTCCACATGCTGGAACGGATCGATTTCGGCAGGGATTTGCACTTTCAGACAGAAACTACCACGGACACGCTGGACTACACGGGAGGCTCCTTAAATCACGGCTCCAAGCTGGTCATTGCCGCCGCAGGGCCCAAGATTCGCGACCTGCGAAGCGACACCGCCGACCTGCAAAGCCTACGCCTACCCGCCTCTTTCGTCGAGCCCAAAATTGTAATGCCTGGAGTCGTTGTGCTGAAATGGAACAGCGATATGGCGGAATCTTTCGAGAGCGGAATTGCCGCCTTGCGGGATTCCCTTGCGAAATGGAATTTCCGCGAGAACTACCCATGGGTAAGCATCGTAGATGACACCTCTACATTGGGAGAGGAACACCCGCAGACAAACCTCCAAGACTTCTTGTGGCTGACCTTTACCCGGTCGGATCCGGCCAGGGATTTGTACGGCCTGAACGAGCAATACGTCCACAAGCACTGGGCCTGCGAAGCACCCCTGATTGTGGATGCCCGAATCAAGCCTCACCACCAGAAAGCCATTACCTTCGACAAAGACGTCAGGGAAACGGCCATAAAAAAATTGCAAGGTATTCTGTAGGAGCGACCGTGTCCAGAGCTTTGCGAAACCTTTTGAATGTTTGGATAATCCTTGCGACTACGCTGGCCGTTTCTGTCTTTGCCCATGGACGGTGCGGCACCATGCAGGCTGTAGAAAGCTGGATAGAGAACAAGGGAAAACTCACGTCTGCAGCAACAACCACACTGGGGTCCTGCGAAGTCGAGGACTACTACGATTCTGTCTATTCTAAGACTACCGCCCATTTCCAAATTTTCTATGTACTGAACGGGCCTCATGCCACTACGGAAAAATTCGTAGACAGCCTGGCCGTCAACCTGGAAAAAGCCTGGGACCTGCATGTTACAAAAAATAAAATGTTGGTTCCAAAAGGCAGGGACACCACCGTCCATTACCAAAAGCCCGTTAAGTCCGGACTCTACGGAGTTGAAGTCTTGGAGCTGAACCTTGTCCGCAATCCCAAAACCGTTCACGGCAGCTCCGGTTTTTGCGAAGAATGCTTTGCCGTCACGAATTTCTCCGGCAGAAACAACTGGCAGACTTCGGAGCTTATGATCGACAACGATTTTATGGTCATTGACTTGTTCAATCCCGAATACGCCAGCCTGGATGTAGGTGGAAAGAAATGCAAATACTGGAAATCCACAAAGCCGATTATCCACGCCACCGAAAAATATTCCTACGCCGAAAAATGGGACAAGGCCATCCGCGTCACCGCATTCCACGAACTGTACCACGCCATCCAGGTCCGCTACCTGAGCCCTTACGAGCACATGAATTTCTGGTTCGAGGCTTCTGCCACCGGCATGGAAGAGGTCGGCGCCCCCGAAGTGAACGACTACGTCCGTTATATTCCAGAGTTCCTGGATCAGACCGGAACCCCAATTGACCAAAATACGGCCATCTACGGAGCCTCCCTCTTTTTCCTGTACCTCCACAACCGTGTAGATTCCCTCTTTGACAAGTCCATCTGGGAAAACTTCTCCAAAAATCCTGAAGGTTCTTTCCGGCAACAGTACGCAAGTGCTGTCGAGGCCCGCAAGAAAAATCCGCAAGAAATTTTCCAGGATTTTGCGGAACGCCTGACCTATTCCGGCAAGAACAGCAAGACCGTAGATTCCAATGCCTGGTTTTCTGCGGATCAGCCTCTCTGGAAATCGGTCCCGTACATTTATAGCACAGAGGGATTTAGACCCGATTCCTCCATATTCGCCTACAATTACTATGTTGCCGGTTTTCCGAATCTCGAAAACTATGCCGGCAAGGCCTCTATGCTGCTGTTCAAAGACGGTCACGCCCGCCTGCGGAAAATTTCCAGCATAAACACTCTAGATTCTCTGCGTACCGAAAGCTTTGACGCCGATTCCATCATCTGGATTTTCAGCCGTTTCGAGAACCCTCCTCCCCTGCCCGGAAAACTAGCCTCAAAGTCCCTACGGGCCTACCCTACCCCCTGGCGTCATGGGAACCTATGCTTCGCCCCACTACCGCTAGACAAGAAATTCATTGAGGTTCGCAACCGCAGGGGCGACCTGGTTTTCCGCGAAAAATATGATGGCGAGACCCTCTGCCTAGACGAGAACTTTGTAAAATCCAAGATGGTTCCAGGAGTTTATCGTTATAGGGCGGGCTCCAACGGCAAAACCAAGGATTTGATGATTGTCTACTAATCCCTAATTTCTAAATTTGAGCGTGATGACTATTGACGAAATCGAAAAGGAACTGCGGAAAGACGCCCAGGAACTTGTGAAGCAGGAGCCCCTTTCCCGCCTAATGCTGGAAGAACAAATCCTGAGCCGCAAGAACTTTGCGGAAATGCTTTCGGTAACCCTTGCCTGTCAGTTGGCCGGCGAAGTTATTGACCGAGCCGAACTGGAAAAGATTTTCAACGAACTGTACGTCAAGCATCCGGAGCTTTTGGACGACGCCATTCACGACTTGCGGGCCACCGTGCTTCGCGATCCCGCCTGCACGGGCTATCTGGAACCGCTTCTGCTTTTCAAGGGATTCCAGGGACTGCAAGCCTACCGCGTAGCCCATGTGCTCTGGGAAGAAGACCGGCAGTTCCCGGCCAAGATGCTCCAGAACATCATCAGCCGCAAGTTCGGCATGGATTTCCACCCGGCTGCAAAGATTGGCCATGGAATCCTTGTGGACCACGCCACCAATATCGTCATCGGCGAAACTGCCGTAGTTGGGAACAACGTGAGCTTTTTGCATGGAGTGACCCTGGGCGGTACCGGCAACGAAGTCGGAGACCGTCATCCGAAAATCGGGAACGGCGTGATGCTTGGTGCCCACGCACAGCTTTTAGGGAACATCCACATCGGCGACTGCGCAAAAATTGGCGCCGGAGCGGTGGTGCTGACCGACGTACCTCCCCACACCACCTACGCAGGGGTCCCTGCCGTAGAAGTGGGCCACCCCGACGACGAAACCCCCAGCTTCAACATGCAGCAGGACTTCACCAGGGACTGTAAATAGTGGCCAGGGTAAAGCCGGACAAAATCAAATTTATCGGGGAAAAGCTGGACGAACTTTTCCCGAACCCGCCCATTCCCCTGGATTACAAAAGCCCCTACACGCTGCTGGTGGCGGTGGTGCTCAGCGCCCAGTGCACCGACGTACGGGTAAACCAGGTGACCAAGGTTCTTTTCAAGGAAGCCTCTACTCCTGCCGCCATGGTCAAGCTGGGCGTGAAACGCATCGCCGAAATCATCAAGCCCTGCGGATTTTTCAACACCAAGAGCGTGAACATTTTCAACCTGTCCAAGACCCTGGTAGAAAAACACAAGGGTAAAGTCCCCTGCTCCTTCGAAGAACTGGAAGCCCTGCCTGGCGTAGGCCACAAGACTGCCAGCGTGGTCATGAGCCACGCCTACAAGATTCCCGCATTCCCGGTGGATACACATATCCACCGTCTGGCAGAGCGATGGGGCCTAAGTGACGGTAGCTCTGTGGAGCAAACCGAAAAAGACCTGAAGAAAATCTTTCCCGAAAACGAATGGGAAAAGCGCCACCTGCAGATTATCTACTACGGACGCACCTATTGCAAGGCCAGGGGTCACAAGGTCGAAGACTGTCCCATTTGCAGCATGATGACCGTTCGCGCTAAAGCCAGGAACAAATTCTCTGGTTAGCGCTCACTCTCGCAACCACCCCTGTTTAATAACAGGGGCTTTGTTGCTCACATATGACCGTTCGCGCTAAAACCAAGAGCAACTTCTCCGGCTAGCGCTCACTCTCGCAACCACGCCCCGTTAATACGAGGCGCTTGTTGCTCACGGGTAAAATTATTAAAACCTAAAATTCCTAATCCATTCCCGCTGGTGGAATACGGGCACCTCTGCCTGGGCTAGCTTGCGGGCGATTTTTCTGCCGGCGTCAGTAGCCATCTTTTCTTCCATAGGGTAAATCCCTACACGGCCCAAGTCCAGACGGTCTGCATCGAAACAAGTGTCTATGGTGATGTCACCAGTTTGCCGCTCCGTAGTATGCAAGCGACAGGCCGTACGAAGCTTTTCCAGGCGCTCAGCATCGAGTTCGAGCCTTTTTTTCGCAATGCAACAGTCAATAAACTCTACCGCACGGGGTCCATGTTCACCGTCATAGGCGTCGTCCATGCGCCTGCAGTCATGGAATAAAGCAAAGAGCCTAACCACCGTAATGTCCGCTCCCGTTTTGGAAGCCAACAAAAGCCCGTTGAACTCCACCTGATGCCAATGTTCCAGCCCATGGTAGGCAGAATCATACAGGCGTTCCGCAAAGGCGTAATCTAGAAGTCCAGTAAAGTCGAGCATAGGTTAGGGATTAGGATCTAGGGGCTAGGATCTAGGGAGATGTGAAGTGTGAGATTAGTAATGAGTTTTCAGTTATGAGTTGTGAAGCTCAGGGTTCGGGGTTCGAGGCTTGTGTAGGTTCCATAAATTTACCTACATTTCTACCAAATGTCCACCGTTATCCTTTTCAACAAGCCCTACGGAGTGCTGAGCCAGTTCACCCCCGAAGCAGGCCACCCCGCCCTAGACTCCTTCGGATTCCCTGCCGGTGTTTATGCGGCGGGCAGGCTGGACCACGACAGCGAAGGAGCCCTGCTCCTGACGGACAACGGCAAGCTTATCAAGAAACTCCTGGATCCGGAATTTGAACACCCCCGGACCTACCTGGCCCAGGTCGAAGGACAAATTAGCGAAGAAGCCATCAGGCAACTGCAAGAGGGCGTCTCCATCAAGGGGTACCGTACCAAGCCCTGCAGGGCCGAAATCGCCACCGAGCCGGATTGGCTCTGGTCCCGCAACCCGCCGGTGCGGTTTCGGGCAAACATTCCCACCAGCTGGGTGCAACTGACCCTTATCGAAGGCAAAAACCGGCAGGTGCGACACATGACCGCAGCCGTCGGATTTCCGACACTACGGCTTATCCGTATAAAAATCGGGAACATTGCCCTTGGAGATTTAAAGCCTGGACAGTGGCGGCTAATTACAGAAAAAGTGATTTAGCAGCCCATATCTCGGTCAAGGAAATTATTCCAGGGTCACCTTTTCCCAGGCCTTACTCTCCTTGAAGAGGCCGAGAATATCGCCATCCAGATCCCCCGCTTTTACCATGCTTTCCAAAATGGAAAAAGCCTTTTCTATCGGCATGGGCCTCTTGTAGGGGCGGTCTTTTGCCGTCAAAGCTTCGAAGATGTCCAAGATGGTCAGCAGGCGAACTTCTTTTGGGATCTGGGCGCCACTCAAATGGTACGGATAGCCGCGACCACTTAAAAGTTCGTGATGTTCAGAGGCCCATATAGGCACATGGCAATACTCGTTAGGGAACTGAATCTGGTCAAGGATTCTCCCGGTCACTACCGCATGACTCTGGATAACGGCTCGTTCCCTGTCATTCAGAGTCCCTTTTCGAATAGATAGATTCTCAATTTCTTCGTCCGTCAGAATAGGCTTTTCGTCGCCGTTTTCGTCATGGTACTTTTCCACCATGATTTTTTTCAGAAGTTCCAACTTGTCATCGGGAACAAATTCCGCACGATTGATGCGACGAATTTCGTCCAAGGCGCTGTTCCGTTCGAGCTTGCGGCTTTCCTTTTCTTCGGCGGTAATTTCTCCGCGGTATACGGCAATTTCATCCAGCAGGGAAATCTTGACAAACCGGTCCTCGATTACCTTCATCTGGGCGCCCAGCTTGCTTTCCTTGTCCATGATTTCTAGAGGCACTGCCAGCTTACCTACATCATGGAGCCAGACACTCATGAGAAAACTGCGGCGACGGGATTCCTCAAATTTCCAAGGATGGTCCGTCTTGTCCAACCAATCCAAAAAACTTTCGGCAATCTGGACCATATTACGGGTATGGTTTGCCGTATAGGACGATCGTTCATCGATAGCCTGAGAAAGAGTCCGGACTACGGAGTCCAGCAACCGCTGGGTCTGTTCCGCGGCACGAGCTCTCTGCTCCACAAATTCCGTCACATCTCCAATCACCACAATGACCCCAACCTTCTTCCCATTTTCACGAAGAATGGAGGCTATCATGTGCAATTGGATGATTTTTCCGTTAGCACAGTATGGAACAAGGCTTTCATGTACAGCGCCATCCTTGTCATAAATGGCATCCATAATAGTCTGGTTGAACTCGTCATTGAGTTCAGACTCAAAGAAAGCGGACACCACGGACTTGCCCTCTAGCTGATCTCTTGTTTTTCTGAGAATCATCTCTGTGGCGTTGTTCACATAGCTGATGACACCATCGCAGTTGACGGCTATCACGCCTTCCATCATGTCCTTGACGATGATGTCACTGATTTGCGAATGAATTGTTCCGTCCATAACCAGACCCAGATTATCTTGGATTAGAAGGCCTTTTTCACCACGATATCTACTTGACCGCCCTGCAAGGCCACAACCACGTCATCGGCCAGGTTTGCCACGATGGACTTTTCCAATTCGTCCCAAGTCTCGCCCTTGGCTTTCTTTGCCCCTTCACGGTAAGCATTGAGGGTCCACAGAGGGTCGGCCAAACTGACCACCGAGGGGGTTCCCGGAATATAGAAGGTTTCCGACATGCTGGCGCTCCTTTCGTAGTCCACCAGCATGAACTCGGCGGCCAGACGAATTTTGGCCATAATACCTACGGCAGCGGCATTGGTCTTGGAAGTCGAAACATCCAGTAGCTTTTTGCGGCGTTCCGCGGTCAGGAGTTGGTTCGGGCGCAAGGTCACATGAAGTTCAAAACTCTTACCTTCGCTTTCTACCCAGAACTTGCCTTCTGAAAAACGAAGCAGTGCCGGAAGCATTTCCACCAGTTCCTCGGCCAACAGGCGAAGGCGGTAGGTTTCCTTCTTGTCCAGTTCCCTATAGGCGGCGGACTTGGCCGTTTCTTTCAGTACGGTTTTAAGGTCAGCGGCATTGACGGAAAGCTCACAAACATCAGATTTCATGGGAACCCTCTCTAGTATGAAATAACATCTTAAAAATAACATTCCTCAAAAGAAAAACAATTCATTTTTCATACATAATGGGCAAATTGGGATTTTTTGTTTATATTCCCTTATGGAGGTGTATATGGGTTTTTCAAAAAAAAGCTACTTAAGCCTCATTTGGCGTTACTTTATCCTAGCTGGGGTTTCTTTTTCCTTTGCCCAAGATGTTTTCATCACGGTGGACCAGTTCGGTTACCGTCCTTCGGCAAAGAAGGTCGCCGTGCTCCGGTCTCCAGAAAAAGGGTTTGACGCAGCCCTTTCCTACACCCCCGGAACCACCATGGAAGTGGTTGATTCCGCCACATCGAAGGTGGTATTTTCAGGTGCCCCCGTCGCCTTCCAAGAAGGGGCCATCGACACGTCTTCGGGCGACAAAATCTGGTGGTTCGATTTTTCCAACGTCATAACTCCCGGCACCTACTATGTGCGGGACAAGTCCGACAACCTTAAGCAATCATTCTATTTCCACATCAAGGACGATGTTTACAACGACATCTTGAAGGCCGCCATGCGCATGATGTTCTACCAGCGGGTAGGCATGGCAAAAGAGGCCAAGTACGCAGGCAAGGAATGGGCAGATGCCATCAACCACGAGCAGGACAAGCACGCCCGTCTGTTTACGGACAGCACCAATACCGCTACCGAACGAGATGTAAGCGGAGGCTGGTTCGATGCCGGCGACTTCAACAAATACACTATCTGGAACGGCAACTACATCGAGATGCTCTTGCGGGCCTATCTCGAAAAACCAAAGGCCTTTACTGACGACTACAACATTCCCGAATCCGGGAACGGCATTCCCGATATCCTGGACGAGGTCAAGTGGGGTATGGACCACCTGCTCCGCATGCAGAATACAGACGGCTCCGTACTTTCAGTAGTTGACGAGGACCACGCCTCGCCGCCTTCGGCCGCCATGGGCAACAGTTACTACGGAGCGCCCAACGCCATGTCGGCCTACTCCGCCGCCAAGGCTTTCGCCCTGGGTTCAATCGTCGCCGACAAGCGTGGGAATACCACCTATGCAGCCACACTGAAAGATGCTGCCCAACGCGCATTTAAATGGGCCGAAGCCCACCCGGATTCCATGTTCTACAACAACAGAGCCGAATACGGAACCAAGGACCTGGCCGCAGGCCAACAAGAAATCGACACCAACTATGTAACAGGAGCACGCTTCGTAGTGAAGGTAGCCGCAGACTTTGCCATGTACGAAATGACCGAAGACCCCAAGTACCTAAAGCGTTTCGAAGGCGCAACCGACAGTCTACCCCTAATGCGCCAGTACGGCAGCTGGGCCCTGGACCAATACCGCATCGCCCACGACCTACTCTACCTGCTTTACCTGGGGTATAAAGACGCCAACGCAGAAACAAAAAGTCTTGTACAAGAGCGTTTCGTGACGGTATTCAAGAGTAGTAACTACATCGTCGATGGATTAGGCAAGGACGGTTACCGGGCCTACATTCGCGATTACAACTGGGGTTCCAACTCTGCCAAGGCATCGAGCGGACTTCTCTACGAAAAAATGGAGAACCACGATGCCGCCGAAGACTACCTGCACTACCTGCACGGCGTAAACCCCTTCGGCATGGTGTACCTTTCCAACATGGGCATCTATGGGGCAGAAAAAAGCGTCACCGCCTTTTACCATGGCTGGTTTAATGACGAAAATCCTGCGCCCGGGTACCTGGTAGGAGGCGCCAACTCCCGCTACACCTGGGCGGATTGCTGTAAGCAATACGATGCCGACCATTCTGCCAAGGGCTGCGGAAGCGCAAGCAACAACGCCCTCTGCTATGCAGTTTCTATCCCCGTAGGGGAACCCCACGAAAAGATGTACAGCAACATCAATAGCGGATGGCCCATCGATTCCTGGGAACTCACAGAACCGAGCCTCGGTTACCAGACCTACTACATCCGCTTGATTTCCAATTTCGTTCAAGAAAAAGGCGTGGATATCGGCGAAAAATTTCCAAGCACTATCAAAAAGCCCGTGATGACATCGGAAAGTAATTCTACATTCGGCGTCACTTCCATACACAAAGCTCTCCTGATAAGCTCGCCGCAAGAAGCCCCCATCAACATCTGCATTTTCGACATGCAGGGCAACAAGGTGAAAACCGCCCAAGTAAGCATCCGCGGGACTCAAAAAGTTTCACTTGAAACTCTGCCCCAGGGGTACTATATCGCCCGCATCGCAAACGGGAATGCCGCAAAGAGCATTCCAATTGCCATCAGGTAACACCAAAGCGCTTCGTTATGACAAAAATCCCGCCGGTTATTCCGACGGGATTTTTCTTTTGGCCAGGTTCCTTCGGCCTCTGGCCTCAGGATGACCCTATATTAGAGCAAGTCCTTAGAGAAGATCCTTAAAGAAGTCATTTCCCTTGTCATCCACGAGGATAAATGCCGGGAAGTCCTTGATGGTAATCTTGCGGATGGCTTCCATGCCCAGTTCCGGGAAGGCCACGATGTCGTTGCTCAAAATGTTCTGCTCGGCAAGGATAGCCGCCGGGCCGCCGATGGAGCCCAGGTAGAAGCCGCCGTACTTGTGGCAAGCGTCGGTCACGTCCTGGCTGCGGTTGCCCTTCGCCACCATAATCATGGAAGCACCCTTGCTCTGGAAGCGCATCACGTACGGGTCCATGCGGCCGGCGGTCGTGGGTCCGAAGCTTCCGGTGGGCATGCCTTCCGGAGTCTTGGCCGGGCCGGCGTAGTAAATCGGGTGGTTGCTCACCACTTCGAGCACAGTCTTCTCGATATCGGTGAGGGCCTCGCCCTTCTCCTGCTTGTCAAAGATTTCGGCAATCTTCGCATGAGCCATGTCGCGGGCCACAATCATGGTACCCTTCAGGTTCAGGCGGGTCTTCACCGGGTACTTGGTAAGTTCGGCAAGCACGTCCTTCATGGGGCGGTCGAGGTCGATTTCTACCGCCGGGGCCATGTTCACGGCATCGCCCTTGGGCAGGTACTGTTCCGGGTGGTGTTCCATCTTTTCGAGCCAGAGGCCGTTCTCGTCAATCTTCGCCTTGATGTTGCGGTCGGCAGAGCAAGAGACACCGATGGAGACCGGGCAGCTAGCCGCATGGCGCGGGCAGCGGATCACGCGCACATCGTGCACAAAATACTTGCCACCGAACTGGGCGCCAATGCCCGTCTTCTGGCAGATGTGCAGAACCTTTTCTTCCATTTCCAGGTCGCGGAACATGCGTCCGCCTTCGGAACCCGTAGTCGGAAGGTCGTCCAGGTAGCCGCAGCTAGCCAGCTTCACTGTGTGGGTGTTCATTTCGGCAGAAGTTCCGCCAATGACGATGGCCAAGTGGTACGGGGGGCAAGCCGCGGTGCCGAGCGTCTTTACTTTGTCCGAAATGAACTTTTCAAGGGACTTGGGGTTGAGGAGTGCCTTGGTCATGGGCCAGTAGTAAGTTTTGTTGGCAGAGCCGCCGCCCTTGGCGACGAACAGGAACTTGAGGTCAGCCCCTTCTTCGGCGTGGATGTCAATCTGGGCGGGCAAGTTGCAGGCCGTGTTCTTCTCCTCGTACATGGTGAGGGGGGCAATCTGGCTGTAGCGCAGGTTCTTGCCGGTGTAGGCGTTGTAGATACCTTCAGAAATCGCCTTCGCATCGTCGGCGCCGGTCCAGACCTGCTGGCCCTTGTGGCAAATACAGATGGCAGTACCGGTGTCCTGGCAGAACGGGAGGATTCCCTTAGCGGCCACGCAGGCGTTCTTCAAAAGCGTGAGGGCCACGAACTTGTCGTTGTCCGATGCCTCCGGGTCCTGCAAAATCTTTGCCACCTTCTGGGTGTGGGCCGGGCGGAGCCTGAAGCTCACTTCCTCGAACGCCGCCTGGGCGATCTTGGTCAGCGCCTCGGGGGCGACCTTCAAAATCTTCTTGCCTTCGAACTCGGCGACAGAAATGCCGTCCTTGCCGAGGTTCACGTATTCAGTCTTGTCTTCGCCGTGCTGCACGGTCGCTTCGTATTTGAATGCCATAGTTAGGTTTTAGGTTGTAGGTTGTAGGTGTTAGGTTGATTAGTTACAGGAAGTTTACGTCAAAAGTCAAAGAAGGGCCGTGAGCCACAAGCGACTCGTATTGACGAGGCGTGGTGGCGAGAGTGAGGCGATGCCGGAGGTACACCCCCGAGATTGAGCCGAACGGTAATTAAAGGGGAAAGCCTTCCCCTCGCTCCATAATAGCCGACTTGAGCCGTCTATTATTTCGCTACCCTTTCTAGCGGGCTTCAATCGCCAGCCCGCAACGCCTGGCTTACAGTTCATATATTACAAGATAAAATTTCCATGCCCAAATGGAGCGTTTTCGGCTCTTTTAGGCCGCAATAATCAGCAAAAAAGCGACAAAAGAATAAAAAAAGCGGACAAAATGATTTTTTTTGAAAAAAAGTGAGCAAATCGGACAAAGAAGTGCTATTTTTAGAGCGTTAAAGTTTAAACATAGAGAGGATTACTATGAAGATTAAGAATCTGTTGCTGGCAACCATGCTGGCTTCTGCCGTTGCCTTTGCAGCTGATGCCGCAAAGCCTGCCGCCGCAGCCCCCGCTGCCGCTCCCGCAAAGACCGAAGCCGCCGCTCCCGCTGCTGCTCCTGCACCTGCTGCTGAAGCCGCTGCTCCCGCAGCTGCCGCTCCTGCTGAGGCCGCACCGGCACCCGCTGCCGAAGCTGCTCCTGCAGCCGCTCCCGCCGAAGCCGCCGCTCCTGCTACCGCTGCTGCTCCTGCTGATTCTGCTGCCCAACCTGCTACCGAAGCCGCCCCCGCAGCCGAAGCTGCTGCCGCCACGGCTGACTCTGCCGCAGCTCCCGCTGAAGCTGCCGCTGCTCCGGCCGACTCCGCTGCCGCCGCTCCTGCTGAAGCCGTAGCCACTGCCGACACCACCAAGGCAGACTCCGCCGAAGTGCTGGAAGCCAAGACCGAAGAAGCTCCGGTTGACAGCGCCGCCCTCGCCCAGTCCGAAGCTGACAAGAAGGCCGCCGAAGAAGCCGCCAAGGCCGAGGCCGCCGCTCAGCCCTCCGAGGCTACCGCTTCTGCCAAGTCTTCCATCATGGAAAACCCCTGGGAATTCCTGATTGTGTCCGCTGCCTTCGTGGCATCCGTGCTGGTGATTATCTTCACTGGGGACTGATACTGACCGCTCGTTCGTTTTTTGAGTGAAATTCCTCCGGAATCTCACTCGCTCTTGCGACCGCCCCTAGTTAATACTAGGGGCTTTGTTGCTCACAAAAAAGACCGCAAAGTCTAAAAGCTATAAGAATAAGTTGCTATAGACTTTGCTCTCGCAACCGCCCCTAGTTAATACTAGGGGCTTTGTTGCTCACAAAAGCGAGCGTTCACGATAAATTTGAGAACAACGTTTCCGGACAGTGCACACTCTCACAAAAACACTGGTTTTCAACAACCGGTGTTTTGTATTTTGGCCGGCATGAATTTTAGCAACGCCTGGTGCAAAGCACACTTGACCACTCCCCTACCCACGCCAGCAGGCGGTAACCCTGCCGCCCTGTACCTGGGCATGGCAAACATCCACGACGAAATGCTGCTGGAACGCATCCGTTTTTCGCACGACGGGCCCGTTGTTCCCTGCCCCATGACCGAAGCCGAAGTGCTCCGGACCATACGGATGAACTTCGCAAGCGAGGCGGAAGCTCTGCAAGAAAGCAAGGCCAACTCCTGGGAATCGGAACCGGTCATCAACCTGGTGGATTCGCTGCTAGACAAGGCCCTGGAGCAATGTGCCAGCGACATCCACCTGGAACCCACCGAAAAAGACCTGAAAGTGCGGTTCCGCATCGACGGACTGCTGCAATTCCACAGAAGTCTGCCCCCATGGCTGAAAGACCCGGTCCTGGTACGGCTAAAGCTCCTGGCCCAAGTGGACATTACAGACAAGCGAATTCCCCATGACGGGAGTTTCAAATTCCAGGGTGTTTCGGGAACGGTGCGGGTCCGGCTCAGCACCCTGCCGGTGCAACATGGTGAGACCTGCGTACTGCGGCTTTTACCCGCCAAGGACGAAGGCGGCACCCTGGACGATCTGCAATTCAGCCCGAAAATCCTTACAGAACTCCGACGAATCTTTTCCATGCCCCAGGGACTGTTCCTGATAACAGGCCCCACCGGCAGCGGCAAGACCACCACGCTGTACGCGGGCCTGCGTGAAATCATCCAGAAAAAGATAAATGTCACCACCATCGAAGACCCGGTGGAATACAGCCTCAATGGCGCAAACCAGGTGCAGGTCAACGAAAAATGCGGGTTCACCTTCGCTGTAGCGCTCCGCTCCATACTCAGGCAAGACCCCGACGTAATTCTGGTAGGCGAAATCCGGGACGAAGAGACTGCCCGCATTGCGCTCCGCGCCGCAGAAACGGGCCACCTGGTGCTTTCCACGTTACACACCAACAGTGCAAGGGGCGCCTTTGCACGACTCCAGGACTTAGGAATTTCTGGCGCCGCCCTGCAGGACTCCCTGCTGGGGGTAATGGCCCAAAGGCTCCTACGGAAAAAGTCCGGCGGGCGCATCGCCGCACTGGAACTGTTACGGCCCGACGGCACCTACGCCGACGGAACGCTGCAGGAATACGCAGACCGAATTGTACAGAACGGGCTTGTAGAAAAAGAAGAACTAGTTCGCATCTTGGGGAACTGAAGGATCGGATTATTCCGATACAGGGGTCGAACTTTCCACAACCGCAGACTCGGCAGCCGCAGGAGCCGGCGCCGCCACAGGTTCTGTAGGAGGCGGTGCCATCAGTTGCCTTAAGGAATCCACCAGCAGGCTGTCCTTCTTGGGGAACATGTTCTGGTAGATGACCGCCCGGCGTTTAGCCATGAACTGGCTTTCCCGCATGTTGGGGTGGTGCTTGCCGGGGCTAGCCAGCATGGCGGCCAGATTGATGGCCTGGTCCACGCTAAGCTTGCTGCAACTCTTCTTGTAATAGGTGGAGCAAGCCGCCTGACATCCGAAAATATCCTTGCCCCACTGGGCGTAATTTAGGTACAGTTCCAGAATGCGGTCCTTCCCCAGCTCGTGTTCCATCAAAAGTGCGTAGGCCAGCTCCTTGAACTTCCGCTCCCAGGAGCGTTCCCCACTCAAGAACAGGTTCTTGGCCAGCTGTTGCGTGATAGTAGACCCGCCAAACTTGGTCTTGCCGGACATCTTGTTGGCGTTCAAGGCCTCGGCGATGGCGTTCACGTCAAAGCCCGGGTGGAAATAGAACCCTGCGTCTTCGCTGGCAATCACCGCCTTCTGCAGGTAGGGGCTGATGGAATCCAGAGGTACATAGGTATGCTTGATTTCTACCGCCGGATTGGAATCCACCAAGGCCTGCATGTAGCGGCTCATCTCGGGCTGGGTATCTTTCAGGGACGCCACACCGTCGTACAAGTTGTAGCCGTAAATAAAAGCCTTGTACAGGGCCACAGAGGCCACAATGCTGAACACCGCCGAATAGATGATGAGAATCAGCAGAGCACAACGCAACAAAAAGTTGATAAACCCGTATATTCCCTTGAAAATCTTGAAAGCAAGACTGCCCCTGATCTTCTCGATGATGTCCTTAACTTTTTTCATAAATCAACCGCACCAATATATAGTATTTGTCAGTGCTTTCCGCCGAACCAGTCGTTCACGTCTTCGCCTTCCTTTATAGAAGAATCCAGATGTTCCATGCCCTCCCCCAGCACGATGGTGCGGATTCCCGCATTGCCGAACACCTCTTGCAGGTACTTGGTGGCCTCGCGACCGGCGTTGTCCTTGTCCATGCACAACACCACGTTCTTGTTCTTGAACAGGGGCAGCCATTCCACCTTGAAACTGCGCACACCGGGTATGCCCACCGCTTCGATTTTACGGCCTAAAAAGGTGAGGGTGTCCACCACTCCCTCGCACAGGTAAACCCAGCCCGGCTTCTCGTCCAGGGCAGACATATTGTACGGGTAAGGCACCGTGCCCCGCAGGTTCATTTCCTTGGGCACTACGGAACTTTCCAGCGCACGGGACTGGAAATAAAAAGCCCTGCGCTGGGTGTCCAGGTACGGGAATATCAACGGGTGCTTGTAGAACTTCAGGTTTCCCTTCTCGTTGAACAGGCCCACGTACTGCAAGACATCCATGCTGTAGGTGTCCTTGAGGGCGTTGTTCAGCTGGCCGTAGTCCTTGATGGTCCTAAGGAGCATCTTGTCCCATACGGGCTTGAAGATGCGACGCCCCATAAGCCAAGCGGCGGCCTGGGTTCCGTCTACCGGCGAAAGCATCTTCAAAAAATTCAGGATGATCTTTTTGCGTTCGTCTTCGCTGACCAGCTCCTCTGCCGGTGCCGGTTCCGGCATGGGCATAGGCTCCGTAGCGTAGATTTCCTGGGGAGCCTGAGCGGCAACATTATGATGGGTGCCCACAACAGGCTTGCCTGCCGGGGTGGACTTGCCCGCAGGGACCAAAAACGGAAAAGTTTCCCGAAGGTAATTCAGGGCCTCCATAAAAGAGCAACCCTTGTACTTTTGCACCAGGGAAATCACGTCGCCCCGCACGTCGTCGCAGACCCAGCAGCGGAAATAGCCCTTCTCCTCGGAAATGGAAACCGACGGAGTCCTGTCGCCATGGGCATGGCGACTCGCAAAGGCACAACGGCACTTGCCCCGGACAACATCTATGCCCAGGGAACGGGCCACCGCCGTAATGGACAGGGAGGCCTTGAACTGCTTCAGCTCTTCGTCGGTCATCTAGGGGAATTATAGTAACTCTTAGACGAAAGACGAAAGACGAAAGACGAGAGATTTATAATATTGTCAACATGCAAATTCTTGAAAATGAATTTATGTCCAAGCACACCTCCTTTAGGGTAGGCGGCCCTGCGCGGTATTTTGTCAAGGCAGATTCCATGGAAAGCCTGAAAAACGCGCTTTCATTTGCTCGGGAAAAACATCTCCCACATTTTATTTTGGGTAATGGGACCAACCTGTTGGTCGCGGACAAGGGCTACGATGGCGTGATCATCTCCCTCGCCGGAGATTTTTCGGAAATCTTGGACCTGGGGAACGGCAAGTTCAAGGTAGGTGCGGCAACACCCCTGGGCAGGTTCGCCCGGCACACCCTCAAGCAGGGCTACGCCGGAATCCACAAGCTGGCCGGCATCCCCGGAACCTTGGGCGGGGCGGTATACATGAACGCAGGCGCCTACGGCCAAGAAATCGGACAAGCCTGCACCGGCGTGACGGTCCTTGATGCGGTCGGAAACACCCGCGAGCTGTCCGCTGACGAATGCGGTTTCGGCTACAGACGGAGTGTTTTCAGTAACGGCAACAGTGGCGCCGGGGATGACAATGGAAAAATCATTCTCGCGGCTACGTTCCAGCTGCAAAGTGCAAGTTCGCAGGGATTGACGGCCGCCGACCTGGAAGCGGAACTGGCCGAGTGCATGGCCAAACGCAAGGCCACGCAGCCCCTGAACAAGCCCAACGCAGGCTCCACCTTCAAACGACTAGAAGTCGGCGCCGCCGAAACGCCCGCGCAATTGGCCCCGGGCTACTACATCGAACAGGCGGGGCTAAAGGGCTATCGCATAGGTAGCGCCGAAGTAAGCACGTTACACGCCAACTTCATCGTGAATGCTGGCGGCGCTACGGCCCGAGACATCAAGAGCCTCAGCGAGTATGTACAAAATAAAGTTTCCGAAAAATTCAGGATTGAACTGAAACGGGAGATTATTCTGCTGGGGAAATTTTAGAAGTTATGAGTCGTCAGTTGTGAGTTGTGAGTTCTTATAGTCGCGCCTTTGGCGCCAAATTATATACTGATAACTGATAACCGACAACTCATTACTAATCTCACATTTCACATTTTTTTGTCCACTGGATCAAAGCGGTTCAATATCCGCGTGATGATGGCATAGACGATTCCGCCGAACAATCCACCAGTCAGGTCCGCCACCAAGTCCAGGGCGCTACAGTCCCGACCCTTTACAAAGCTCTGGTGGTATTCGTCGGTACAGCCGTAGGCCAAGGCGAGAACACCTACAATCAAGACCCGCAGCCACTGCCGCCTGGACCATTCCGTTCGCGTCCAGATCATGGCGTAACAGCCCGCGAGGGTGGCGTATTCCAGAAAGTGGGCCAGCTTGTCCCAAATCTGTGGAAAATCTTCCAGCTGTTCGTTGGTCAAGGACGACAGCTTGAAGACAATCGCCATGCAGAGGATGCATGGTACAGCGCGAAAAAACGGGTATTTCTGGAACAAGGACTCGAACATTTTTACTCCTTAGGGGACAACGCACCTTCCGACAAGGCCCACCAGCTTCAGCCGGAGCTTTTCCCGGTCCAGGGAAATTTCTTCTAGCAAGGACTTTACCGTGTAATTCTTTTTGATGTGCTTGTAGGCGCACTTGCAGCGGGACCTGTTTCCGCCGCGGACCACCCGGAGACATTCCTCCTCGATGGACTTTTCCATCTCAGGTGTAAATTCCAGTGGGAGGCATGGCGAAAGGAGCCGCATGCCCAGAGGGCCGAAATCCTTGATTTCGCCGTTGGCATCCATAGATTTCATCAAGAGGTAGAGCAAGGTATCGTTCCTGACCAGATGATTGAACGCACAGACACAGGTTTCTTTCGACTGTTTCGTTCCCAGCAGGCTATCCGCTTCGGCAGTGCACCTTTCCATGAAGGTAGGGCCAAAATTTTCGTCGTTCAGGAGCATCTGGATAAGCATCCGCTCGGTAGAGGATATGGAGACGTTCCCGGAACTACCCTGGGGCGGAGCGGCAAAAACGCTTACCGCAAGGCTCAACAAAAACAAAACGGGAACGGCAAATTTCATGAATTTTTCCAATAGTGGCGTAATAGACGACAAATTTAGATTATTTCAGCATATTTTTACCGCCAACCTATACCAAAAAACAGCTTGTTTTAAAAACGTTTGACAAATCTGGTTGTTTTTCTTACATTCTTTACAAATTTGTCAACCTTGGAGAAAATACCATGAAAAAACAACTCTACGTCGGAATATCCCTCGTTTCCGCCTCCCTCCTGATGAGTCTCGTTGCCTGCGGCGACGACAGTTCCAGCGGCACAGACAGCAAAGCCGTCACTCCCGATTTCGAAGTCCAGACCTTCGACGAACTGGGTATTTGCGCAAAGACCGCCGAAGGTACCGTCGGGTTCGTGAAAGACGACCAGGCCTCCTACACCTGCAAGTCCGGAGAATGGGTGAAAAATGATGAGAATTCCTCCAGCAAGGACAACGACTCGAAGGATTCCGACGACGATGGTGGAAAGACTCAGTCCGACGACGACAGCGGCAAAACCTCGTCTGACGACGACAGCGGGAAGACTTCTGCCGATGACGACAACGGCGACAAGACCCCGTCCGGCGACAACGGCGACGGGACACCATTCTCGTTTGGACCTGCCGGTGCCAGTCTCAGCTCTGAAATGTTTGAAAGCCTATCAGGCACAGCATGGGCAGATAAGGACGGTGACCTTCACGACAAATACACTTTCTCATCACTAAGCGACGGGAAAATTCCTGTCGTGGCCACAATAATCAATGACGACGGAACACCTTACGATGAAACTTCATTCAACTATAGTCTTGATGTAACGCGAGGGGTTTTGGTGGACTCCTTTGGCGATGACGAAGACTATATAATTTATGCAGATGGGCTTCTTTTTAAAGTCTATCTTTTTGAAAGATTTGAAAGAGATGGTTTTTCAGAGGGTCTTGTAGGAAAATGGGTAACCGAAGATGGCGACTTTATAAATATAAGTGCCGACGGAAAACGGTCAATTAACAATGGTGTGACTTCCACTTCCATAGAAAAAATGTCAAACGGTGTTCTGTACTGTAAATTAGGCAACGTGCAGGAAAACCTTTATTACGACGGGACTTACCTTTACGAAGTAAACGAAGTGTATTACCCAGTAGAATAATCGTTTACAAGGATTACCTTTAACGATTCCTTGCGAAATTTCATCCAGCGTGTCCGTGATTGCGGGCACGCTTTTTCTTTCCAGATGGCATGTCAGGACGTTTGGGGTTTTAGGGGCTAAGCCCCTAGGAGAGGGGGTAGGAAAAGACTTGCCCTGAACGATAAGATGATAGGAGATGCCCGCCTGCGCGGGCATGACAAGAAGAATCGCGGGCATAACACGATAGGGCGAGGCTTTGACGAGGGGGAGTCTTCCCCCCCCTAACTACGGCATAATCGCTAACCACTGTTTGCATCCTACCGCCTACTTTCCACCAACTACTTTTTCATATTTCTAGTAACTAGTAACTAGTAACTTTGAGCTCTTTTTTCTACATTTAAGGCCACTATGAGCTTAAAATTTGAAACCCCCATTACCGAAGTTCCGCTGTTCCACCAGGGCAAAGTACGCGACATGTACGACCTGGGCGACAGCTTCCTGATGGTCGCCAGCGACCGTCTTTCCGCTTTTGACGTGGTGCTCCCCACCCCGATCCCTGGTAAGGGCAAAATCCTCAACCAGCTTTCGCTGTTCTGGTTCAAGCACCTCGGCATGAAGAACCACCTCATCACCGCCGATGTGAACGAGTATCCGGAAGTGCTCAAGAAGCACGCCGACTACCTCCGCGGTCGTTCCATGATCGTGAAGAAGGCTCATCGCCACTCCGTGGAATGCATCGTCCGCGGCTACATCGTGGGTTCCGGCTGGAAGGACTACCAGAAGACGGGCCGCATCTGCGGTCACGTGCTCCCCTCCAACATGCAGCTCTGCCAGAAGCTCGAAAAGCCGCTCTACACGCCGAGCACCAAGCCCGACGTCGGCCACGACGAGAACATCAGCTTCGAACAGACCTTCGACATCGTTGGCGAAAAGGTCGCTACCACTCTCCGTGACATGTCCCTCGACATCTACACGAAGGCCCGCGACTACGCCGCCTCCAAGGGCATCATCCTTGCCGACACCAAGTTCGAATTCGGTGAAATCGATGGCGAAACCATCCTCATCGACGAAGTGCTCACGCCGGACTCCAGCCGCTACTGGCCGGCCGACAAGTACCAGGTGGGCAAGAACCAGGAAAGCTTCGACAAGCAGTACGTTCGCGACTGGCTCGAAACTCTCGACTGGGGCAAGACCTACCCGGGTCCGGAAATCCCTGCCGACGTGGTGAAGAACACGCTCGCGAAGTACGAAGAAATCTTCGTGCGCCTCACCGGCAAACAACCCGAACTGTAACAAACCGAATCGCAAGCCATGCGCATTTCCACCAAGGGGCGGTACGCCTTGAGAGTCATGATAGACCTTGCCTCCCGCAAGGAGGGGGAATTCGTGAAACTCCAGGACCTTTCTACCCACCAGCAGATTTCCGAAAAGTACCTGGAAGGGATTCTCGGGACACTTGTCCGCGGGAATTTCCTGGAAGGTGCCCGCGGAAAAACTGGCGGATACAGGCTCAAATGCGACCCCAAAAAATGTAGCGTCTGGGATATACTCTCCCAGACGGAAACATCGGTTGCGCCCGTGGCCTGCCTTGACGACAAGAAGAACGCCTGCAAGCGGGCCGCCATCTGCGTCACGCTCCCCGTGTGGACTGAACTGGACCGGGTCATCCGCGATTACCTGGGAAGCGTCAGGCTGGACCAGCTGGCAAAAAAGACCCAAAAAGTCCGCGGCACTTCGGGTATCGGAAAAGACTGGAACTGTGAACTTTAAGCAGGCTCCACTGTTTTCACTACGAGCAGTGGGCGCTTGCAATTCAAAGGAATCAAAATGAAATCAGTACCTATTACGCTGCTCACCGGTTACCTCGGAGCCGGAAAAACCACCCTTCTCAACTACATTCTCAACAACCAGCAGGGTTACCACGTGGCCGTTATCGTGAACGATATCGGCGAGGTGAACATCGACCAGACCCTCATCGAGAAAGGCGGAAACATCACCAAAGAAGATTCCGGAAAGGTAGTTCCCCTCAGTAACGGCTGCATCTGCTGCTCCCTGAAGGCTGACCTGCTGGAACAGATTGCCGAAATCCTGGAGATGGGCAAGTTCGACTACATACTGATTGAAGCCAGCGGCATCTGCGAGCCGGTACCTATCGCCCAAACCATCTGCATGGCCGGAAGCCAGCTGCAGGGCAAGAACGGCCAGCGTCTGGCCTGCCACCTGGACAACATCGCTGCTGTGGTGGACGCGCTCCGCCTGGCCGACGAATTCGGCGGTGGCGAAAAGCTCTTGGACAAGGACCTGGAAGAAGAAGACATCGCAAACCTCTTGATCCAGCAGATCGAATTCTGCAATACGGTTATCCTGAACAAGGTGGACATGCTTTCCAAGGGCGACCTGGAACACGTGAAGGCCGTAGTGAAGGCCTTGCAGCCCACCGCCAAGATGATCGAGACCAACTTCGGCAAGGTGGACATGAAAGAAGTCCTGGACACCAAGCTGTTCGATTTCGAGAAGGTGGCGGAGTCCAGCCGTTGGGCCATTGAACTCAACAAGACGGACAACGACATGGATGATGATGACCATGACGAGCATGAACATCATCATCACGATCACGATGATGACCACGATCATGACGAGCACGAGCATCACCACCATCACGACCACGATGAAGAAGATCACAGCCACTGCGACCACGAGCACGGGGTCTGCCATTGCGGCCACCACCACGACAAGGACCATCCCCATGGCGACGAATACGGCATCAGCACCTTCGTCTACGAGCGCCGCCCGCCTGTGAACCGCAAAAAGTTCGAAGAATTCCTGGACGACTATCCCAGCTGTATCATCCGTACCAAGGGACTCATGTGGTTCAGCGACGAACCGACAGAGAGTTACCTGTTCGAGCAGGCTGGCAAGCAGGCCTCCGCCCAGAATTTCGGGCGCTGGTTCGCCGCCGAAAGCAAGGCCGTGCAAGACCAGCTACTGCGCGAAAACCCGCAGCTCAAGAACATCTGGGACGAAAAATACGGCGACCGCACCAACCGTCTGGTCTTTATCGGCCAGCACATGGACAAGAAAAAAATTATCGCCGCTATGGACAACTGCCTGGAAAAAGAATAGCCTAGACTTGGCTATAGGTCCACTTCACGTGGCCTTCCAGGAATTCGTGAGCATCAAAGACCAGACCAAAATGGTCTTTGATTTTTTGTACCTCGAAACGCATGGGATTGTCGTCCCAGCCTAGGTCCTTTTCTACAATCTTGGACTTGCAGCCGGGCTTTTGCGCCACCATCAGTTCCGCGATTTCTTTCCAGCTAATCCACACGTCTCCAAGCCCCAGGTAGATTTCCTCGTTCTTGTCGGATTCCAGCAGGTTCGTGTAGAGCATGGCCTGCTGGCTTGCGTGGATAAACTGGGTACCGTCGTTTTTCACGATATGAATGTCCTTGTCTTCCTTGACGGCACGGGCCATTTCAAAGAAACGGCGGTCCGGCTGGGAACATCCGTCGGGGAACGCGGGGTTACCGAAGGTGTAGCCCGGACGGATGATATTGCGCTTCATGGAAACTTCGGGGAACTGTTCTCCGTAACCCCTGCGGAAGCCTAGCACGTAGGCCTCCCCTGCCGCCTTGGTGGCGCCGTACAGGTCCAGAGGCAGGTTGCTGGTCACTTCGCGCATAGAGGGCCGCATCACGCCCATGGCTGCCGTACTGGAGGTATAGATAAACTTCTTGCAGCCCGCCTTGGCGGCGTTTTCCAGCAAGAAAACGGTAGCGCGGGTGTCGTTCATCAGCATGGTGCTGGGAGTCTCGCCCCAGCCAAGAGCGATATGGATACAGGCGTCACAGCCTTCCAGCCCCTTGGCAAGCTTGTCAAAGTCGGTCAGGGAGGCTTCTACGAAACTCACACTGGGCTGGGAACGCAGGCTTGGCACCTTGTTAGGATGCCTTGTAGCGATAACCACCTCGTGACCTTTCTCCAAAAGGGCACGAACTACGTAGTGACCGATAAATCCTGTTCCGCCAGTGACGAATACTCGCATAATAACCTCTTTAGTTTCCGTTCCTAAAAATAAAGTCTTTAGGAATTCCGGGCAAGGGCCCTTTCAAAATTTACAGGTAAAAACCGATGAGTCCCGCCGTGCAGAGGCAAATCAGCACCACCGCAGGCAAAATGGGGCGACGCATGGACTTTGCCCCCAGCACGCACACAAGACCGCCCTTGGTAAGGGTGTTGGCAAGGCTTGCAAGCAGCATGGCAAGCACCAGTTCTTGCACAGGCAAGCTCGACTTCATGCTCATGTCCAACAGGGAGAATGCCACCGCATCCATCTCGGCGGCACCGCCCAGAAAACTGCAGGCCAAAAGGGCACCCGAACCCAGATAGACCCGGGCCGCATTGGCCACAAACATGACCGCCGTAAACACGATACCGAACTTGATGGCCGGGAGCAGATTGAAAGGATTGTTGAAGGTCGAGTTCTTCGCCTTGTGGTCCATGCCGTCCTTGACTTTCAGGTAGAAAGCGTAAAGCAACGCGGGCACCGCAGGCAACAGGAGCGGTAGTGCCAAGGGCTTTGCAAGTTCTGGCACCAGCACGATACAAATCAGGTACAGGCGCACATACATCACCGCCCAGCTGAGCACGATTCCCAGCGCAAAGTTTCCGGAGTAATCCTCGTTCTCGCGGCTTCGGCCTGCAAGGTTCAGCGTCAGGGCAGTACTGCTGGCCAGGCCCCCTAAAAGTCCCGTAAGCCAGATGCCCTTGCCGGGCCCCACCAGCTTAATCAAGATATAGCCTACAAAACCGATACCGCAGATAAAGACCACAAAAAGCCAGATGGTATGGGGATTCAAAACCTCGAGCCCCGCAGGGCCGTAGGCCTGGTTGGGCAAGAAGGGCAAGACCATCAGGGAAATGACGGCAAACTTCACCGTAGCGATAATGTCTTCGGTAGAAATCCGGCTGGCAAACTCGTGGAGCTGCCGTTTCAACGTCAAGAGCCACACGATGACAATCATCAAAATGCAGGATTCCAACAGCCGGTTGTACCAGCACAGCGCTCCCAAGAAATACACCACGATGAGAGCAAAGCTGGTGGTCAGGCCGTCTTCTTCCTTGTTCACGAAACCGTGGGCCACATGGCTTGCCACCAGAAGGAGGCCCACCACCACAAAGCCAGTGATGAAGGGGGCTACGGAACTCATGAGTTCCGAAAGGAAGGATGCCAGAGCGCCGCACAGGCTGATGATAGAGAAGGTACGCACGCCTGCCGGATGGCGGCTTGCGCTTTCGGAATAGGACTTCTCCCGCTGCATGCCGATGATAAAGCCGATACCCAAAGCCGCGGCCAGCTTGTAGAATTCGTTGAATTCAATCATAGGGCACCTCCCTTAAAAATCAGTCCCGCTCCCAAATCTGAAACAGTGTAGGGAAATCGTTCTTCTCGTCGGCGGGGAAAGCATCTTCGCTGACCATACGCCAGCCGTCTCCCCACTCCGGGAAAAACACGTCACCTTCCACCTGGGATAGCACCTTGGTCAGGTAAAGCTTTTTCACCCTGGGCATAGCCTCGCGGTAAACTGCAGCACCGCCGATGATAAAGCATTCCGTCTCGCCTGCAGCCTCCGCCTTTGCAAGGGCAGCCTCTAAAGACGAACACACGATACAGCCGGGAGCCTCAAAAGAGGCGTTTCGGGTCAGCACGTAGTTTGTGCGGTTTGGCAAGGGGCGACCGATGTCATCGTAATTCTTGCGGCCAAGAATAATGGAATGGCCCGTAGTGATAGCCTTGAAACGCTTGAGGTCGGCAGACAGGTGCCAGGGCAGGTGACCGTCACGACCGATGACGTTATTCTCTGAAACAGCAACAATAGCGGAAATGAGCATAGTAAGAAGTGATTAGTGGTTAGGCCGTAAGGCCGTGGTTAGGTTTTAGGTATTAGGCAGTAGGTGTTAGGGCAGCTGGAGGCAAGATGAATTAATGTGGAATGTGAAACTACTCATTACCCATAACCCATAACTCACAACCTCCTACACCGCGATCGGTGCTTTAATCGTGGGCCACGGGTCGTAATCCGTGAGTTCAAAGTCCTCGAACTTGAATTCAAAAAGGTCCTTCACATCGGGATTCATCTTCATGGTGGGGAGCTTGCGAGGCGTGCGGGAAAGCTGTTCCTTGGCCTGATCAAAATGGTTGCTGTACAGGTGCAAATCCCCGAAGGTATGCACGAACTCGGCGGCCTCGTAACCGCAGACCTGGGCAAGCATCATGGTCAACAGGGAGTACGATGCAATGTTGAAGGGCACACCCAAAAACATGTCGGCGCTCCTCTGGTACAGCTGGCAACTGAGCTTGCGCTTGCCGGACTCCCCTACACCGCCTACGTAGAACTGGAAAAGGCAGTGGCAAGGGGGCAGGGCCATCTTGTTCACTTCGGCCACGTTCCAGGCACACACCAGGTGCCGTCTGGAATCGGGATTGTTCTTGAGGCTGTCGATCAGGTTCTGGATCTGGTCGATGTGGCCTCCGTCAGGAGTAGGCCAGCTACGCCACTGGTGGCCATAGACAGGCCCCAGGTCGCCGTTCTCGTCGGCCCATTCGTCCCAGATGGTCACCTTGTTGTCGTGAAGGTACTTGATGTTGGTGTCCCCCTTCAAAAACCACAGCAGCTCGTGAATGATGCTGCGCAAGTGAAGTTTCTTGGTGGTGAGGCAGGGGAACCCCTTGGAAAGATCGTAACGGTTCTGGCGACCAAAAACGGAACGGGTTCCCGTACCCGTACGGTCGGAACGGTCTACCCCATTGTCCATGATATCTTTCAACAAGTCTAGATACTGCTGCATAAAATCCCTTTATTTATCAAGCGGCCCATTTCTCCTTGTACAGCCAACAGGTTCTCGCATTCGCGAGGATGACAAAAAAGAAACGCCGCTTGTAAAAGCGTTCTACACCAAAGTATAAAAAAACGGCTCTACCGTCCTGAATTTTTGAGATTCGGGTTGAATTTTTGGCAATCCCGATTCTTAGGGAGCAGGCTAAAGAATTTCAGTTCCTTGGAAAGGAAACCTTTCGCGCTGGCATTCACCCTCCAGTGGCTACCCGAAGGGCAGTTTTCCAGAGTCTCCTTGGATTCGGCGTCAATGTAATTGCGCCCTACCCTAAAGGTGTAATATTTGCCATCGGTGAGGGAGTCAAGACCCAATTGTTTTGCACTGCCAAGGGCTTTACTCTTGTTAAAGAAGGCTCGCTGGGTTGACATATAGCCCTGAACCTTGGTATTCAATTCATGAAGGGCAGCTTCTTGAGCCTGGGCGCTAGATACCAGCATACAGCCGCGAATGCCAAAAACAGCCAGCACAATAGCAAGAATTACACCGGCTACAATTCCCAGCTTTTTTAGCGAAGCCGGGCTCAAGGTCAGCTGCTCGCCCTCGCTTTCATTTTCACCATCGACAGGTTGCCATTTCAAGAGTTTCAAGGCCACCAGCACATGCCCCGACTGCCTCGGCAAAGCAAGTCCCACCAGGGCAATGACGAAAAGCACAACGCTCAGCACCAGAAGCAAGGTCAGGGCGGTCTCTACCGTAGGAATCAGTCCCTTCAACTCGTTCAGCATCGAAAGGAGCTTCTTGTCTTCGGCAAAGTTGTTGGCGGCAAAGCGCCCCGTGAAATTACCGTAGCGTGCAAAGGCCAGGTCCAGAATTTCTTGGGCCATCGTCATGGCAATAGACAAGATACGCTGGACCAGCAGGCAGAACATACCCGCCACAGCCACTACGGCCGACACCAGCCGAACAGTCCGTATAGGAGTAAAGCCTTTTTCAACGTTACCTTCGCTCATATCAGTTTCGAGTTACGGGTTATGAGTTGCGAGTTATGAGTTATGATACTTTAGACAGGAACTTCTAGAAACCAGCACACTGATAACCGACAACTGAGCACCACACATTCCACACTTATTTAATCCCTGCCAGTTCTTTCGCGAGCTTCTTCGCTCCGGTAAAGTCCGCCTTGCCGGTCCCAAGCTTCGGCACCTTTTCCACCGGGAAAGCCAGGGCCGGAAGCATGATGGGCGGGAATCCGCTGGCGCGAAGTTCCGAAAGCACCTGCTTCGGGTCCTTATCGCCCTGATAGAGCAGCACAATCTTTTCGCCCTTGGCGGAATCGGGAACCGTAGTCACCAGGTAGTCGCAGCCTTCCAGCACCGGCGTATCCTGGATTTTCTTTTCGACGGCACCGAGACTCACCATCTCGCCGCCAAGCTTTGCGAAACGGCTGTAGCGGTCCACGATGGTGAGGAAGCCATCTTCGTCCAGATAACCCTTGTCGCCCGTGCGGTAATAGCGGATGCCGTTGATGTTCACGATGACGCTCTTGGTACGGTCCTCGTCCTTCAGGTAACCCTGCATCACCTGGCACCCGCCGATAAGAATCATGCCAGCCTCCCCCGTGGGGAGCGGTTCGTTGGTCTCGGGGTCCACAATCAGGAATTGGGTTCCAGGGAGTGCCGGACCAACGGTACCGGGCTTGTTGTTCACCTGCATGGTCATGTAGTCGTTCAGCAGGGTGTTCTCTGTATTGACCGACGCCACAGGGGCGGTCTCGGTACAACCGTAACCTTCGTAAATTTCCTTACCGAACTTGAGGCGGAATGCCGTAGCCAGTTCAGGTCGCAAGGCTTCGGCACCTGCGATGATGATACGCACATACTTGAACACCAAGGGGTGTACATAGCGGCTCACGGTAAAGGCCCGCAAGAAGGTGGGGGTCGCCACCATGCAGGTCACGCGGAAGCGGGAGCACACGCGGGCCATGGTCTTCACGTCGGTGGGGTCCGCCACCGCCACAATGGGGCAGCCTTCCGTCAGGTTCAAGAGCGTGGTCACCGTCAGGCCGAAACTGTGGAACAGCGGAAGCTCCGAAAGCATCACGTCACCGCGGCTCACGTTCAGGATACAGGCCAACTGCTGGATGTTGCCCATCAGGTTGCGGTGCGAAAGGAGCACGCCCTTCGGGGTTCCTTCGGAGCCGGAACTGAACACGATGACGGCGGTATCGTCGATACGGGTACGCTTGCAGAACACAAAACGGATAAGCCATGCGGGCATAATCATGCAAAGCACCAGGAGGGCCGCAATCTTCACCTTGGGAATTTCCTTCATCAGGTCTTCGGCATAGAGAATGCGGACCTTGTCCGAAGCCACCTGGGAGTAGTCGTTACCCCGACCCTTCAACTTTTCCACGAACTGGCGGCTAGAAATCACGGTGGTAACATCCGCCTTTTCGCAGCAGTACTTCACGTTATCTACAGAAGAAGTGTAGTTCAGGTTCACGTTGGTCTTGCCCATAACCCAAAGAACCAGGTTCACAATCACGCCTGCGGGACTTGGCGGAAGCATAATGCCAATATTCTGCTCCTGCCTACCCAACTTCTTTTTCAGAAGCCCGCGGAAGGCCATGACCGCGCCCATGAGCTTGTATCCGGAGAAATGCCCACCATCGGTGTTGTAGATGGCGGGTCCGTTCTTCACGTACTTCTTGCAGGTCTTGATCCAAGAGGCCGCAATAGGACGCACAAACTTGACCGCATACTGCCAAGCCTCGATAGAAATCTTGCGGACAATGGCACGGACCTCGTTAGGCGGAGTCTTTGCAGAAATGGGTTCACCAAAGGCCACCGTCACAGAACGGTCCGAAGAGGCACCGTACATGTCGGAGCCACTATAACTGTAGTTGGAGCCCCAAAGTCCCTGGATATAGAACGGAAGCAGCACGGCGTCCGTCCCTTCCACAGCCTTGGTGTAATCCAGATTGAACGGTTCCACGTGGGGGGACTTTGACACTTCGCCTGTGGGGAACATGACCACCGCCTTGCCCGCCAAAAGGGCCTCGTGGATTTTTTCCATGGCCTCTTCGGGATGGCGGTTGTCGATGCGAATCATTCCCAAGCGCTTCAAGATTGCCCGCAAGTACCACCTTTCAAAGTGGTCCTTGTTGCTTGCAATGCAGAGCGGTCGGGGGCTTGCCATCTGGAGCATGGCCCAGTCGATAAAGCTATGGTGGTTACCCACCATGAGCACCGGGCCCGCATTGGGAATGTTGCCCACGTTCAGCACGCGAATTTTGTGGCGGCTGAACACCAGGCGCAAAAGGGAGCGGAGCAAAGCCTGGGGCAGGTTCGTGATGGTCCAGGCGAACACGCACAGGGAAATCAGGCCAAGTCCCACAAAGTAGAGTTGCGGACGGATATGGGTGTAATGCACCATCACCGAATAAAGCACGAGGAATATTCCTAGGATAACAGCCTGAATCAGGTTCGCAAGGGCAATGACCCAGCCGGAGTTATTGGGTCGGGTATTGTACTGCAAGAGGGCGTTCACAGGCACCAGGAACATGCCACCAAAGAAGCCCACCAGTACATAAATCACGGAAAGGGCCACAGGATGCACCATAAAGGGAATTAGGAGCATGCAAAGGGAGGCCCCAATCATGCCCAGGGGGATAAAGCCCGTCTCGATAAAGTCCTTGGAGTTCCTGGCCGCAAAGATGGAGCCCACCATCAGCCCCCCGATGGCAAAGGGCAGGTAGTTCTGGATCATGTCCACCGTCTCGGAGCCGGATACATCCTGGAACAGAAGGGTGAACACCTGGGCCATGGCCCAGAACATGGAGAGGGCGATTATGGTGGCGCGCAGAGGACGCTGGCGCCAGCCCAGGCTAAACCTGCGCCGGGCGGTGGTAAAACTAACGTTGGGGTCGGCATACTTGACCTTGGGGATCAAGAAACTCGCCACGGTACCAAGCACGCTCACCCCCACCAGAATCCAGGGAATCACCACTGATTTAGAGATAATCCTGCCCACGGCCTCGTACTTGGCAAGGCTACCCAGGTCAATAAGATTCACGCCCACGATGGCAAGCCAACTGGCCGCAATGATACCGCTCAAGGAGAAAATCTGCAAGAAGGCGTTGGCATAGCTCAGGTTCCGAACGCCGAACATCTCTTTCAGCACGGCGTACTTGGCCGCACTGTGCACCGCAAAACCCGTCGAAAGACCGATACAGAGCCAGAACGCCACACGGGGAACTCCGCAGGTCACCAGCACCGCCATAGCTATGACGAATGCCGTCATAAAGAGAGACGACCAGGCCAGCACCCTGTTCTTGGAAAACTTGTTGGAGAAAAGCCCCGCCGCCCATACGAACAACACGTAGGGGGCGATAAAAAAGATCTGCAGCATCAGGCTCTGCCAGTTCTGGCCGCCCTCCACCCCGGCAAAAGAGCCGGACAGAATCTTCTGGGCGTAAATGAACACACCCATCTGGACAAACGTTACCGCAAGGATAGAAAGAAAGAATCGGATCGCTCCGCTATATTTCCACATTTTGGACCTTCGTAAAAATTTGAAGGTAAAGATAGTAATTAGGGGCTAGGATTTAGGGGCTAGGATCTAGGGGTTAGGGGTTCGAGACTCGAGGTTCGGGGTCTTTTTCTTGGGGCAAGAAACCTATCCCTGCATCAGCCGCTCAATCTCCGCGATTTCTTTCGGGATTTTCTTTGAAATGTTCAAAAAGCCCGTTTTTGTAATCAGCAGGTCATCCTCGATGCGGATACCGATCTTTTCGCGGTAGCGCCGCCCGTTGAACACCCCCTCGAATTCACCATACAGTCCCGGTTCACAAGAAATCAGCATGCCCGGTTCCAGAACCGTGTCCAGGGAACGGGAACCGGGGTCCCCGTCGTGGATATGCTCGCCGATAAAGTGGCTTACCCCGTGGGGTCTCTTGTCGTAACACAGCTTGAACTTGCCCTTGTGGGCTTTTACCAATCGGGCATCCAGTTCATTCATGATATATTCCCAAGGAATCTGCCCAATATCTTTTAGACTCACACCAGGCTTCACAAACTTCTGATAAACTAACACCGAATCCAAAACAATCTGATACAGCAAGGCCTGCAGGGGATTAAACTTTCCGTTCAGGGGAATGGTCCTGGAAATGTCGCTATGGAGGGTCCCGTAACGCACGCCAAAATCCAAGAGAATCATCCGACCCGACTTCAACGGCTCGTCGTTTTTCACGTAGTGCAGACAGCAGGCGTTTTCTCCGGAAGCTGCAATGGTCGGAAACGCCAGGTCTCCGTCACTTCGGCTTTGCATCTCGTAGTTCAGGTACAGGTACAGTTCCCGCTCGTTCTTGAAGGTTTTCACCTTCGGGAGCAGGTTGCGGAAAGCCTTCTCCGTAATGGACTGTGCCTTCTTGGCGTCGGCGATGCGCTCCGGCCCTAACGGAAGCCTCTCTGCAAAGTGTATCGGCGAGCAGGTCTTCACCTTCATCCCCTGCCGGCCAAGGACCTTCGCCACCTGGTCTTTCAGTCTGTCGTTATGGTCACCCCTGACCTTTTCAAAATAATAGACGTAACCGAACCCCCTGGACCGGTATTTTTTCGCCATGGATTCCACAAAGGCTAAAAAATCTTGAGCATCACGGACATCGGCAATGCCCGTCACCCTAGAGACATCGTCATTTCCAGGTTCAACACCGAGACGTTTTCCGTTCCAGAATTCCCGAAACAGGTCCTTTTCAGGCACAAAGAGTACAGACTTTTTTGCCCTAGGGTCCAGCACCAGGTAGCACCCCGGCTGGTTCACCCCCGTAAGGAACAAAAAAGCCGGATCCTGAACAAAGCGGGTCCAAGTCTCCGTAAAAGACTCTTCGGCCCCCGGCTCCCTGGGCATCCCTCCAAAAATGCAGAAGGAATCCAGTTCCTTCATCATCTGGTCACGTCTTTTCTTGTACAGGGCGCAGGAATCGTAGTCGGGAGAGGAAATAAAGACCTGGGAATAAGATTTTCGCAAAATTTCAGCAATTTTCATAAGGATTTCACTTTTTTACAACTTTTTTGCCGTAAATAATATACATTTTACGCAACACAGACTAGAATGGAGCCTGAATAATGTCATTTTTGAAAAATTGGAAACTGATCCTTGCCGCTTTCACAGTAGCCCTCTTCACCGCTTGCGCCGGCTCTTCCGGTGGTAGCAGCGACGAAGGTGGCGCCGAAGGAGGCGCAGCCGGCGGTGCTGGTGGAAAGGCCGCTGTCCAGAAAGAAAAGATCGACGAAAACAAGCTAAAGAAGAACGAAGACGAAGCCATGGCCATGACCGAAGAAAACCATAAGCTCCGTAAGGAAATCTTCGACGCCAAGAACAAGTTGGGCATTCCGGTGGAACGTCCCGACGCCGAGTAGGTCATTTGGAACATTACTCCATCTCTGATAACCTGAAACGGATGGTTTCAGGAGAGAACGAAACGGTTTTCCGCTTATTGGAAGGCCGTTTTTGTGTTGAGATACAGACCAGACTCCCGGGCCTCAACTTGAAGCCCAAGGACGGTGCAGACCTACAAGGCCTGCTGACGGTCCTGGACCAGCTGAAAATCGCCGCAAAACACGGGGAATCCTTTACCGCCAAGCAGGTGGAGCGCCTTCTCGGGAAATCGTCGTCTGCCGTACAGGAATTCGACCTTGGCGCAGCCCCCATCATCCGGAACCGGTTCGGCATATCCATTGGCCCCAAGACGCCCTCCCAGGCAGAACTAGTAAAGGCTGTCGAAAAGAACGATGTCATCTTTGCCAAGGGCCCCGCCGGTACAGGCAAGACGTTTCTTGCGGTAGCTCTGGCCGTCGCAAGCCTCGAACGCAACGAGGCCGAACGGATATGCTTGGTCCGGCCTGCCGTAGAGGCGGGAGAATCCCTCGGGTTCCTACCCGGCGACCTGAAAGAAAAAATCGCGCCCTACCTGCGCCCTATCCACGACAGCCTCTCCGAGCTGCTGCCTCCAGAAAAGCTCCGTCGCTACGAAGAAACTGGAGCCATTGAAGTGGCACCGCTAGCCTACATGCGCGGACGCACCCTCAAGCGGGCCTTCATCATTCTGGACGAAGCCCAGAACACCACGGTGCCCCAGATGAAGATGTTCCTCACCAGGCTCGGGCCCCACAGCAAGGCCATCATTACCGGGGACACCTCCCAGGTGGACCTGGCCCAGGGTCAAAAATCTGGACTGGAACACGCCATGACCATCTTGAACGGAATCAGGGGCATCGCCCAAGTCAAATTTACCGCCACCGATGTTTTACGGCATCCCCTGGTGAAAGACATCTTGTCCGCCTACGAACAAAAGGACTCCAAATGAAAAAGAAGAAGAAAAAACTCCATCTTTTCCTTGGCTGCGTGCTGGTCGCGGCCATCGCCATATTCCTGTTCCCCGACAAGAACATTGCCATGCAGGCGGACCACCCCCACCTGGGCCAGCTCAGTACCCGCACCATCATCTCCCCCATCAATTTCGACATTCCCAAGTCCAAGCAAGAAATTGAGGCCGAGCGCCAGCGGGCCGAAGAAAAGGTCAACGCCATTTTCGAGTACAACTCCGACGAAACCAACCGCATCAGCGAGGACTTGAAACAGTACCTGCACAAGCTCGCCCAATACGGCAGTTTACAAGCACAAATTAATGCTCCCGGAAGCACAAATCCTGAAGCCGCCGACACCTTGCAAATGAAGGTGCAGCAGGCATCCCGTATTTACGAAGTTTTGAAGCAAAGGCTTTCGATTACGGCAATCAAGCCCCTGAGTCAAAACGCAAAGGCCCGCGACTCTATCCTTTCTGTGTTCAACCAGATGCTCAAGCGTGGTATTTCCAACACCCTGCTTGCAAAAACAGAAACAGAACTAAAACTGTTCATGGAATCCTACAATGTCCAGGATATCAAGCACCTTATCTACAACAAGACCACGGTGGCCATGATTCGCGACAGCGAAGAAATGACGCTGGAAACAAGCGCCATACAACCCTTACAGCGCCGTATCGATGAATCCTTTGCGCAATTGCAGCAGGCATTTCCCAGTGATCAAGGTCTGCAGAGTGCCTTCTACGAAGTCCTCTACGTATTCTCACTGCCTAATGTATTCTACCTAGAAAAAGAAACCGCTGCTCGTAAGGCTTCTGCCCGAGACAAAGTGACTCTCATCAAGGGCATGGTTCCCCGCGGTATGGAAATCGTGAAACAGGGTGACCCCATTACCAGAGAAATCCTGGAAAAAATGGAAGCCCTACAGCAAGCCCAGCAGAAAGAGGAAAACCAGAGAACCCTGACGGCTCCCTTCGGCCAGTCCATCATTCTCGCCCTCATTATCATCGCCTTCTTCTTCTATTTCTTCTACAACGAGACGGTGCGCAAGTTCAAAAGCCCAAGACAACTCTGGAGCCTTGTTCTCCTGGCTGTTATCCAACTGGTGAGTTTCTGGGCAGTGCACTACCTGTCCAATTCCCTGAACAGGCCCGAAGCCATGGTACTTCCCGAAGGGGTTGACTTCATGTGGCTTTACCCCTTTGCCTTTACCCCCGTCATCGCCACGGTTCTTTTCAACTACCGGCTGGGGCTCGCTTTCTCGGTGTTGTCTTCCTTGATATTCGGCATTCTCAACGGCTATGACCTGGCGGCCACCATTGCCGTATTTGCGGTCTTGATTATTTCACTCGTTCCGTTAGTGAAAATCCGTTACCGTGTGCAGTTTATCTACGCCATTTTCGTGGGCATCCTTTCTATGGCAGCGTCCATCAGTATCATGTTCCTGCTACGTAACCGCATGAGTTTCGAAGCCTTCTACCAGACCCTTATTGCGGCAAGCGCGAACTTTGCCGTATGCATCGCTATCGCCTCTGCGTTCTTTGTGCACTTGATGGAACGCATCTTCGGCATCACCACGGTGCTCACCCTCATGGAGATGTCCGACTTCAACCGTCCGGCCCTAAAGCGTATTTCCGAGCTTGCCCCCGGCACCTTCCACCACAGCATCCAGGTGTCGAACCTGGCCGAAAAGGTGGCCGAAAGTATCGAAGCCAATTCCCTGCTGGTCCGCGTCATGGCGCTGTACCACGACATCGGCAAGACCATGCGTCCGGAATTTTTCACCGAAAACCAGAAACAGGGAATCAACCCTCATAACTCCCTGGATCCATCCCAGTCGGTCAAGATTATCATCGGGCACGTGACCCAGGGCTATGCCCTTGCCCAGGAATACAAGATTCCCGAACTGGTGGCTGCAGGTATCTCCGAACACCACGGCACCACCACCATCCAGTATTTCTACCACAAGGCTCTTGAAGCCGCCAAGGAAGACCCCACAAAGGTCGTAAAACAGGAAGATTTCCAGTACAAGGGACCCAAGCCCCAGAGCAAGGAAACGGCAATCCTCATGCTGGCCGACATCATCGAGGCTACCAGCCGTTCCATGTCCAACATGGATTCCGAAGCCCTGCAAGAAATGATCCACAATACCATCCAGGGCCGTTTCAACGAGGGGCAGTTCAGCGAATGCAACCTGTCGGTCCGTGAGCTGTTCAAGCTGGAACAGGCGTTCCTCCGCAGCCTGGACGGCACCTACCACACCCGGGTGAAATACCCCGGACAGAAGTAGGAATCTCCCTTGACATTCGGCTTTTTTATGCTATATTTGCGCAGTCACTTTAAGGTTGTGTAAGATGATGAACAAGAAAAATTTCATTTTGATTGCTATCGGAATCTTGCTCCTGGTAATCGGCTTCTTCTGCCTCCAGCAGGGTCCTGCCGACAATCCGGTCAGCCTTACGGTCGCACCTCTTATCCTGGTCCTTGCCTACGTGGTGGTCATTCCTCTCGGAATCCTCTTCGGCGGTAAAAAGCAGGACAAGTAACCCTTTCGGGCGATTAGCTCAGTTGGTTCAGAGCGTCTGCCTTACAAGCAGAATGTCAGCGGTTCGAATCCGTTATCGCCCACTACCGAAAATCGGAAACGATTTGGGGTGGTAGCTCAATTTTGGTTAGAGCACCGGCCTGTCACGCCGGAGGTTGCGAGTTCAAGCCTCGTCTATCCCGCGAAAGCAAAGCCCTCTCTTGCGAGAGGGCTTTTTTTTAACGACCGCTCGGGCTAAATTTGGGAAAAACTTCTCTGGTTAGCCCTCGCTCTCGCAACCGCCCCTAGTTAATACTAGGGGCTTTGTTGCTCACCGAAAGAGAGGGCTTTTACTTTTTATACCCAGCAGGAGAAACGAAAAACCCCGGCAGTGCCGGGGCTTTTCCTTGCTAGGAGATCCCCGACCGAGCCGGGGATGACAGTCCATCAATTACTCGATGGTAATGAGGGTAATGGTGCGCTTGCCGACCTTGATCGGCTTGCTCACATCGACACCCTTCTTGGCCTTCTTGGACGGGTCATTGGCCCAGCCTTCCTTGAGCTTTTCGGAGCTGCGGTCCAGAGTCTGGACGGTAGCCTTGCCGGAGAAGCCAGGGATGGAGAGCTTCAGTTCGTAGTCGCTGTAGGGGTTCTTGTTGATCACCAACAGGGACTTCTTCTTGCCGTTCTCGGTGTAGTAGGTCGTGATGAGGGATTCCTTGTCACCGGAGATTTCGGTCTTGAGGAGCTTGCCGCGGAGAGCGTCAGAAGCCATCTGGAATGCCCAGTAGCTCGGACGCGGGCAGTTCATGCATTCTTCTGCAGAACGGGTCAGGTAACCGTAGTCACCGCCTTCCGGAGTGATGTCGTTGTGGATATCCCAGTACTGTGCGTTGTCCACGTTTTCGGTGGCAAGCATAGCCAGGTAGTCAGCAACGAACAGGCCGTTTTCAAGAGAAATGGTCTGCGGGCCCGGGTTGAAGTCCACGGAGTTCCATTCCGTGAGCCACAGTTCGAACTTCTTTTCCTTATTGAAGTGCTTGGTCCACTTGTCCACCAGCTTGTGCAGGCGGCTGTAGATAGGCACCAGATCCTGCGGAGCAGAGAGCATGGCGAAGTCATTTTCTTCACCGTAGTGCTGCGGGTAGTGGTGAACAATGATACCGTCGGCAATATCGCCGGTTTCACGAAGCACGTTGTCGTTCCATTCGCCATCCAGCACGCCGAGCACGGCCACCTTGATGGTGGGGTCAACCTTCTTCATGGCTTCGATGAACTTGCGAGCGCGTTTACCATAGATGGTACCGCCATCCTTACCATACTTTTCGTAGTAGGGGTGCCAGTTACCATAGACTTCGTTACCGATTTCCCAGTACTTGATGCCGGCCTTCTTGTCGACGTTGGTGTGCTTCACCCAGGCAGCGGCTTCCTGTTCAGTACCGGAACCGAAGTTCACAGTGAACATGGCGTTAGAACCAGTCTTCTTCAACCAGGCGAGGAATTCGTCGGTATCCACCATCCAGTCGTGGTTGTCGAGGATTTCTTTCCAGTGGTCGTCATCGGCACGGAGACCGCCCGGGTAACGGATGATGCCGTGGTTGATGCGCTTGGCGTATTCAGCCGTCTGCACCTTGAACTTGGGGTTGTCCAGCATGTCGCCATCCCAGAGGGCGGCGTTGATACCGAAGAGGCCGCCCGAGATGTTCGGGTTGATCACGTCGCCGGTACCCTTGACTTCAACCTTCACGAGAGCCGGACGGTCGGCAGCCTTCACTTCCTTCTGGTTGGTGAGCTTGATGTTGTCCACTTCGAAGCTACCATTGGAACCTTCTCCACCCGGTTTGAAGTCGAGAGAGACAACGCCCTTCAGGTCGAACACGCCATTTTCCTTGGCGGTAGGCGGCTGATAGTAGGGGAACTTGCTGAACGCACGGAACGGTACAATCACAGTGGTGCGGCCACGAGGCACACCGGTGTTGGCAACGAAGAGTTCATTGCCGGCATCACCGATCTGAACGGTAATGGACTGCCATGCACGTTCGGAGTAAACGTCGAACATAATGCCCCAGTGCTTGGTCCAGTCGCGATCGGCGGCAGAACGCTTGCTCTTGACCATGTCGAACACGATATCGACCCAGTCGGACATTTCGAAATGCTTCACGTTGAGGGAATTGCCGTCAAGCTTGGAGCTCTTGAAAGGCACTTCCACTTCGACCTTGGACTTCGGGCCCTTGGAGGGTTCCCACACATCACCCTTAAACTTGTCTTCGAAGTCGGTGATGATCAGGTCCTTCTCCTTGGAGTTCCAGTTATCCCACTTGATATCCGGGTCAACCCAGTCGATATTCTCGGTGAAGGTAATCTGATCGACAAAGATGGTCACAGGAGCGGGCTTGCCCGGTTCGCCCTGGTTTTCGCCCTTGCCTACAGAGAAGCGGATTTCCTGGATCTTGTTCCACTGGATATCCTTGGCAACTTCGGCCTGCTTGTTGGCGTCCCAAGCCTTGCCCTTGTCGCCAAACTTCTTCAGAGGAATCTTCACCAACTTCCAATCGGTGCCCACCTTGGCGCCTTCGATCCAGTCGTTCAGGCTGATCTTGGTCTGGCTCTTGATGTCGTTACCCTGGTTGTCCAGAAGACCCACGTAGACCTTTTCGCCACCGAGCTTACCCTTGATCCAGAAGTAGAGACCACCCTTATTGCGAACCTTGGAAAGGTCAGCATACTTGCCTTCGCCCATGGAGTAGGTCACACCGGACCAGTCGTTGTTGTCGATGTACAGGGCAAGCACATTGGGGTTGCCTGCCGTCTTGGACTTGGCTTCGCGCTGAGCCGAAAGACCACCGTAGCTGTAGCTGAAGCCCTTCAGGTTGTTATCGTAGAAGGTGACCAGAGTCTTGGCCTTGCCATCCAACTTTTCCGGGTTCTTCGGACCGTCAATGACGTCTTCGTTTTCATCCCAGTAAACAATCTTGGCCTTGGGTTTTGCCTTCTTGTTACCCTTCACGATTTCGATGTTATCTACCCAGACTTCGAAATCCTTGGCTCCGCTCTTGTCGATGGAGAATCGGATTTCAGCAATCTTGTCCCAATCGATACGGGCAGGGAATTCAGACTTGCGGGTGTTATCCCAGTAGAGACCGCGGTCCGGGAAATCCACCAGAGGAATGGAAACCTTTTTCCAGTCCGTAGTGATAGCACCGCCCTCGATGTACTTATTCATCGGGAGAACAACCTGAGTCTTCTTACCATCGGAAACTTCTTCGTCCAGAAGACCAACCTTCACGGATTCGCCGCCCTTCTTACCCTTGATCATGAATTCCAGCTTGGAATCCAGCATGTACTTGTTCAAATCAAAGGTTTCGTTGTATAGGCAGACGGAAGCGCCAGAATACTCACTGGGATCTAGCTTAATATCCAGTGCGGACTTGGACTTGAAACCGCCATCCTTGGTAATGGTGATTCCCTTGCTGGAACCGCCGTAAGCGTAGTCAAAGCCACCCTGACGATATTGGTCGTCAAAGAACTTGTAAACTACCAAACGGGGCGGTTTCTGCTGAGCCATAGCAGTCGTAGTCAACAGCCCTAGCAAGGCTATCGAGGCGACCTTCAGAGATTGCTTCATCATATATCGCATCCTTATGTTGTTGATTTTTGTTTAAAATTAAACTTTTCCTACAGAAACACGAAGTTTCCGTCTAATCTTTGTGTGTACGGCCGAAACCAGCGGCTTACTTAGCCTCTTTCAGCATCTTTTCCACCAGTTCCTTGCTGAAACGGTCCTGGCGCTTGCCGTTGATGTAGAAGTTGGGCGTCCCCTGGACTCCGACCTCGACCCCAAGTTTGAAGTCCTTGTCGATACGGGCCTGCATGGCAGAATCGAGAACCATGTCTTTCTTGAACTGTTCCACGTTCAAGCCCACCTGCTTTGCGATTTCCACAAAGATGGAGTCGCCCAGTTCGCGGCTGTGGGGAGCGAGGGCATAACGGAATTCCCAGAACTTGCCCTGCTTGTGGGCGGCAATAGAGGCGGCCGCAGCAGCCGGGGCGTTAGCGTGGAAGCTCAGCGGGAAGTGCTTATAGACGAACTTGATTTTGTCGCCATACTTGTCATTCAGTTCCTTCATGGTCGGAGCAATACGTGAGCAGTAGGGGCACTGGAATTCGGTAAATTCAACAATGGTGAGCTTCGGGTTCTTGGTATTGCCAAATACCGGGCTGTCCTCGTCGGGAATATCCCAGACCTTGTTGTCCGCTTCCATCTCGGCACGGGCCTGTTCCAGCGAGATTCCACGCTTGTCGAGGGCGTACTTGATAATTTCAAATTCTTCCTTGACCTGCTTGAAATCCTTTTCCAGGGAGTCTAGCTTGGCCTGCTGGTTGAAAGAAGAACCGGCAGAAGCCTGATTGCAAGCCACGAGGCTTGCGAAGAAGATTGCCATAGCAACGAGAGAGAGACGTTTCATAAATGTCCTTTTGTCAGTTAAAAACAAGCAGATTTCTATCTGCATCCTCGGAGAATATACAATAAAACGAGTCCTTCTTTGGGATTCGTTTTTTGATTTGGCCTTTTACCGCACTTTGTAAACAAAAAGAAACAGCGGTGGCAGATAAGACTCGAACCTCATGCCTCAAAGCGAAGCGACCTCAAACCCCTAACCCCTAGATCCTAGACCCTAGACAAATATGCGCGCATGGGTCTTTCTCTCCCCTAGATCCTAGCCCCTAGACCCTAGCCCCTATTTACTACATTTGCGCCATGGTTTTGAACATCATCTGGCTCGTTTTCTTTCTGGGCGCCTTCGTGGCCTGCATGGTCCAGTGGCTCGCCTTCGGTGACTCCGGCATTTTCAACAAGGCAATCCTCGGCGCATTCGACATGTCTAAAACGGCATTCGAAATCGCCATTGGCCTTACGGGAATCCTTTCCCTGTGGCTTGGCATCATGAAAATCGGCGAAAAGGCGGGAGCTGTGCAAATTCTTGCAAAAATCGTCTCGCCCCTGTTCAGCCGCCTGTTCCCAGAAATTCCAAAGGGCCACCCCGTGGTGGGCACCATGCTCATGAACATCAGCGCCAACATGTTAGGGCTCGATAACGCCGCCACCCCCATGGGGCTCCAGGCCATGAAGCAGCTGCAAGAAATCAACCCCAACGAAGACAAGACTGTCGCCAGCAATTCCCAAATCATGTTCCTGGTGCTGAACGCCAGCGGCCTTACGCTCATTCCCGTGAGCATCATGACCTACCGCGCCCAGATGGGAGCCGCAAACCCAAGCGATGTATTCTTGCCCCTTTTGCTCTCTACGTTCTTCAGCACCATCGCAGGCATTATCGCCCTGAGCTTTTTCCAGAAGGTAAAGCTCAAGGACCCCATCACTGTAGCCTGGCTCGGCGGTGGCGTTGCCGTTGTAGTCGCCATCATGGTTTACTTCAGCCGCCTTACTGCAGAAGCTATCGGCACTACCAGTCTATTTATCAGCGGATTTGTGCTATTCGGAATCATTGTCGCCTTCCTGGGGCTTGCCATCTATAAAAAAGTCCAGGCCTACGAAGCTTTCGTGGAAGGGGCAAAGGACGGGTTCCATACCGCCGTCATGATTATCCCGAACCTGGTGGCCATCCTCGTGGGTGTCGCCGTATTCCGAGCCAGCGGAGCCATGGATTTGCTCATGAACGGGATTTCGTGGGTGCTCGGATTATTCGGAGCCGGAAACGACGTGGTCCCGGCGCTCCCCACTGCCCTGATGAAACCCTTGAGCGGAAGCGGAGCACGAGGCATGATGATTGACGCCATGAAGAGCATGGGTCCTGACAGTTTTGCCGGACGCTTAAGTTGCATGTTCCAGGGGGCTGCTGACACCACGTTCTACATTATCGCCGTGTACTTCGGTTCTGTAGGCGTGAAAAAGACCCGCCATGCCGTTACCTGCGCACTGATAGCCGATGCCGCAGGCGTAATTGCCGCCATCGCCATCGCCTACCTGTTCTTCCCGCCAATGTAGCGACAAGCGCGATAATAAGCCCGACGAGTGCGGGCCTCGCTTACAAAAACATTCCTTTTTCCTTATTTCGGCTTTTTGATAAAAAAGTCCAAATTGTTTTCACAAAAAATGGTGTGAAAATAGTACAAAATAAGCTATCTTTGGGCGCAAAAAAAGGGGATTCCATGAGCAAGAGAAGAATCGTCATTACCGGCATCGGTGCCGTAACTCCCGTCGGAAAGAATGTAGCCGACATGTGGCAATCCATCAAGCAAGGAAAGAGCGGCATCGCCCCCATTACCCTTTTTGACGCTTCCAATTGCTCCGTAAAAATCGCCGCCGAAATCAAGGATTTCAAGCCCGAAGAACACGGAATCGACCCCAAGGAAGCCCGCCGTATGGCCCGCTTCACCCAGTTCCTGGTAGGAGCCGCCAACGAGGCAGTTGCAGATGCGGGCCTTAGCCGCGAACAGCTGGCCAAAGACACCACGGGAATCGTGGCCGGTAACGGCCTTTCCGGAATGGACGTGCTTGACGAGACATACAACAAGTATATCGAAGGCGGCAAGCGGAGGGTATCGCCGCTGGCCATGCCGGAACTGATTCCCAACGAGGCCTGCGCCAACGTTTCCATCGCTCTGGGTATCACGGGCCTTGCCCATACGGTGTGCACCGCCTGTGCCTCCGGCACCGACGCCATCGGGGTCGCCCTGGACTCCATCCGGTCCGGCCGTCTGGACGTGTGCCTGGCGGGCGGTTCCGAAAGCGGCATTACGGAATATTCCATCAAGAGCTTTGCGGGCATGCACGCCCTTACTGACAAGTTCAACGACGACCCCGAAAAGGCGTCCCGCCCATTCGACAAAGACCGCAGCGGCTTTGTCATGGGCGAAGGCGGTGCCGTGATGGTCCTGGAAGAGTTGGAACATGCCAAGGCCCGCGGCGCCAAGATTTATGCGGAACTGGCCGGCTACGGTGCCTCTGCCGACGCCTACCACATTACCAGCCCCCGCCCGGGTGGAGAGACCTGCGCCAAGGCCATGAGCCGCGCCCTAAAAGATGCGGGCATTGCGCCTACCGACGTGGACTACTACAACGCCCACGGCACCTCTACCCACTTAAACGACATTACCGAAACAGAGATGCTGAAAATCGTGCTGGGCGAACACGCCTACAAGATCAAGGTTTCCAGCACCAAGAGCATGACCGGCCACTGTGTCGGCGCCGCGGGCGTCATCGAGGCCATCATCTCCACCCTCGCCATCCGCGACTCCTTCTACCCCGCCACCCTGAACCTGGACAACCCCGACGAGGGCTGCGACCTGGATTACGTGCCGAAGGTGGGCGTCGAAGGAAACATCGACGTGGCCGTTTCTGCATCCCTCGGTTTTGGCGGTCACAACGGCGTGGTCGTCATCAAGAAATTTAATGGCTAACAAGCCAAATCAAAAAAGGAAGTGTAATGATCATCCAACCCATGATTCGTAGCAACATGTGCATCAACGCCCACCCCAAGGGCTGCGCTGCCGACGTCGTTCGTCAAATCAAGTATGTGCAAAAGAAAAAGGCCGAAAGGGGCCAACTCAAGGGTGAACCCAAGACCGTGCTGGTAGTGGGATGCTCCACCGGTTACGGGCTTGCCAGCCGCATTTCTGCCGCCTTTGAATATGGTTCCGACACCATCGGCATTTCCTTCGAAAAAGAAGGCTCCGAACAAAAGTCCGGCACGCCGGGCTGGTACAACAACATGGCCTTCGACCGCGAAGCCAAGGCCGCAGGCCTCCAGTCCGTCACTTTCAACGGCGACGCCTTCTCTCACGACATGCGTAAGAAGGTCATCGAAACCGTAAAGCAGATGGGCAAGAAGATCGACCTGATTATCTACAGCGTGGCCTCTGCCGTCCGAGTGGACCCGGACACGGGCGTCATGTACCGCAGCGTGCTGAAGCCCATCGGAGAAACCTTCTCCGGCGAGACCATCGATTGCATGACCGGCAAGATCAGCACCATCAGTGCCGAGCCCGCCACTGCCGAAGAGGCAGCCAACACCGTCAAGGTGATGGGCGGCGAGGACTGGGCACTTTGGATTAAGCAGCTCGCCGCCGCGGGCGTGCTGAACGAAGGCGTCAAGACAGTGGCCTACTCCTACATCGGCCCCAGCCTTTCCCACGCTATCTACCGTGACGGTACCATCGGTGGCGCCAAGAAGCACCTAGAAAAGACCGCCAAGGAACTCCATGAGCAACTCCAGGCAAGCCTCAAGGGCGAAGCCTACGTGTCCGTGAACAAGGGCCTGGTGACCCGTTCTAGCGCTGTCATTCCGATCATCCCGCTGTACCTGTCCGTTCTGTTCAAGGTCATGAAGGAACAGGGCAGCCACGAAGGCTGTATCGAGCAGATGGAACGTTTGTTTGCCGAACGCCTTTACACCGGTAGCACCGTTCCCACCGACGAAAACCACCTTATCCGCATCGACGACAGGGAAATGGACCCCAAGGTCCAGGAAGAAGTCAAGAAGCGCATGGCCACCATCACCCAGGAAAACTTCGCCCAGGTAGGCGACCTGGAAGGCTACCGCCACGATTTCTTGGCCACCAACGGTTTCGACGTGGAAGGCGTGGACTACAACGCCGACGTGGCCTCTATGGAGACGATTTAAGCGCAAAATTCAAGGCGACACTAAGCGCCATACCAGCGAATTAAAAGTCATCCCCGCGACCTTTACTCGTCATCCCCGCGAACGCGGGGATCTTTTTTGTATCTTTACGGGAGACAAATTAGCACAGGAGCATCATATGTCCGATTGGCTGTTTAAATCGTGGGTAAAGGTTTCCATCGTGACGGTTATCCTTTTCTTTTTCTACCACCTGTTCATCTCCCTGAAGCTGGACCAGGAAAACTCCAACAATTCAAACGACTAAGGTTCTCCCTATGGAACAGAACAAGGACATCGCCGATATCCAAGCCGCCGAAGCGGTATTCCACAAGAAGAAAAAGTTCATCCTGTGCTACCACAGCTTTAGCGTGATGAACTTCAAGAAGGCCCGCGTACAGATTCGGAAAATTGCCGAAGCCGCAGGGTCGCCCATCAGTATTGCCGTGGTGCCCGCCTTTGGCGCCGCACCGGAATCCGAAGCCGAAGAATTCCGCGAAGAACTGGAAAAGTTCGTGCAGGAAGGCTACGAAATCATGCTCCACGGTGCCCGCCACCGCGCAGACCTTTCCCTGAAGCGTAGCCTTCAGGGCAAACTGGCCCTCATGATTTCCAATAACGGGGCCGAATTCGCCGGCCTCAACGAACGCCTGACCCAGGCTCTCCTCAAGCGAAGCCTCGCCCTCTGGAAAGCCCACGGTACTGGCAAACCCTCCGGATTCATTCCGCCCATCTGGTTTGGCAACAAGTACCTCAAGGAACAGGCCCTGGAAATCTTCGACTACTACGAAGACTACCACGGCATCTACAAGAAGGTTGGCGACAAGATCAAGAAGACCTATTCCAAGACCCTCAGCTTTGCCGTTATCCCGAGTGCACTGCTGGGACTTGCCCAGACCTACGCCTGCCTCCGTATGCTCCTGCCGGGGGGCGTCCACCGTCTGGTGTTCCACGAAAAGGACTTCAGGACCATCGGCGAAAAGCGCATTCTGAACATGGTGCGCTACACCTCCACCATGCGTGAAAAAATCATGTACAAGGATCTATAAGGTCTGTACACGGGAACTAAACAATGATACTGAATAAGTTTCTCTCCCGGACGGAATACAGTTCTTACGAAGACCTATACAAGAACTTCAAGATTTCCATTCCGGAAAATTTCAACTTCGCCTACGACGTAGTAGACGAATACGCCAAAGAAGAACCCAAGCGCGAAGCCCTGGTCTGGTGCGACGACGAAGATGAAAGCCATATTTTCACCTTCAAGGACTTGTCCCTGGCTTCCCAGCGTACGGCCAACTTTCTAGTAGAACAGGGAATCGTCAAGGGCGACCGGGTGATGCTTATCCTCCGCCGCCGTTATGAATTCTGGTTCTTCTTGCTGGCCCTGCACCGTGTAGGCGCCATCGCCATCCCGGCCACCAACATGCTGGCCGCCGAAGACCTGGAATACCGTTTCAAGGCCGCCGACGTAAAGATGGTGGTAACCTACGACGAGCCCGCCCTCCAGAAAGAGGTGGACAAGGCCAAGGCAAAGTGCCCCTCCGTAGAAAAGCTGGTGACCGTGGGCCAGACCGCCCGCCAGAACTGGGTCAGCTTCTACGACGACTACGAAATCTTCCCGGCCCACTTCCCGCGCCCCGAAGGAGATGCCGCCACCCACAATGACGATATCATGGTGGTGTACTTTACCAGCGGCACAAGCTCCAACCCCAAGATGGTGGCCCACACCTTTACCTACCCCCTGGGACACATCGTTACCGCCAAGTACTGGCAGCACGTGGTAGACGGAGGCCGTCACCTGACAGTGGCAGAGACCGGCTGGGCCAAGGCCCTCTGGGGAAAAATTTACGGACAGTGGATCGCAGGCTCTGCCGTGTTCACCTACGACATGAAGGTGTTCATCCCGGGCAAGCTCCTAGAGAAGATGGCCGAATACAAGGTCACCACCTTCTGCGCACCGCCCACCGTGTACCGCTACATTTTGCACCACGGACTTTCCAAGTACGACCTTTCCAGCCTCAAGTACTGCACCACTGCAGGCGAGGCTTTGAACCTGGACATCTACAACCAGTTCTTTGAGCAGACGGGCATCCGCCTGCAAGAGGGCTACGGCCAGACGGAGCTGACCCTTACCACCGGAAACTTCGGATGGGATATCCCGAAGCCGGGCTCCATCGGCAAGCCTTCGCCGGGCTACCGCATGGAAATCGTCAACGCCGAAGGCGAACCCTGCGGAGTGGACGAAGTAGGCGAACTGATTATCCAGATCGATCAGGGCAAGCCTTTCGGCATGTTCGGCGGCTACTACCGCGACGAAGAACGCACCGAGAAGGTGTTCGCAGGCGGAGTTTACCATACCGGCGACACCGCCACCCGCGACAAAGACGGGTACTTCTGGTTCGTAGGCCGCACCGACGACCTGATCAAGAGTTCCGGTTACCGCATCAGCCCCTTCGAAGTGGAAGAAGTGCTCCACAAGCACCCCGCCGTACTGGAAGTGGCCGTCACAGGCATCGAGGACAAGGACCGCGGCCAGGCCGTAAAGGCTACCATCGTGCTCCAGAAGGGTTACGAGGCCTCCAAGGAACTGTCCAAGGAAATCCAGCTGTTCGCCAAGAAGATCGCCGCAAGCTACAAGAGCCCCCGCATCATCGACTTCGTGACTGAACTGCCCAAGACCATTAGCGGAAAGATCCGCCGTGCCACCATCCGCGACAAGGACAAGGAGCAGGCAGATCAGGCATCGCAAGCGGAATCCGCAAACGACGCTTCCACAAGCCCCGCCACCGAAACACAAGCAAGCGAGAATAAAGAAGCCTAAGACATGAACAACCGCATCCTCAACATTCTCGTTCCGGGAATCGGGCTCCCCCTTTCCCTGGGCACCGTCTACAACTATTCCCAGTACTCCGTCAACATCATGGAGTGCTTCGGAATTTCCAAGTTCCAGGCGGACATCGGTTTCACCCTGATCACCTTCTTCTTGGGGATGTGCGCCGCAACCTTCGGGCGCATGGTGGAACTGAACCCTAAGAGGATGTCGGTGGTTTCTACTACCCTGTTTGCCATCGGTATGTTCACCCTGTTTGCCGCCACCAAGTTCGGCATACTCCCGCTGTACTACATCGGCTGCTCCTTCATGGGAGCGGGAACGGGTATCGGCTACGTGTGCCCCATCAAGCAGTTGCTCTCCAACTTCAGCGACCACAAGGGCCTGGCCTCCGGACTTGCCATTACCGGGTTTGGCGCAGGCAAGTTCGTTGCCGCCCCTGCCATCGAGGCACTTCTTGCAAACTTTGAACTGCCCTACCTGTTCCTGATTCTCGGATGCGCCTTCCTTACGGTCATGTCCGTATGCTCCTGGCTGTTCCGCCCCAATCCGGCCTTCATCATGACCAAGAAGACAGCCATTCCCTTCAAGGACCTGGTCCACACCAAGTTCCTGACCATGGAATACGTTTCCATCTGGGTCATGTTCTGCATCAACATTTCCTGTGGTCTCGCCCTCATCGCCCAGGAAAAGAGCCTCCTGAAATACCTGGGCTTCAAAGAAATTGCCCTCATCATGGCCCTTACCGCCGTGTTCAACGTGCTGGGCCGTTTCGGCATGAGCACCCTTTCTGACTATATCGGCCGTAAGGGAGCCTACCACTACGTCTGCTCCCTCAGCATCTTGGCGGCATTCCTCTGCTACACTGAACAGGCCTGGCTTGCCATTTGCGGTATCATGATGGTGGAATTCGCCTACGGCGGAAACTTCTCCGTACTGCCTAGTCTTCTGGCCAAGCGTTTCGGGACCTCCTGCGTTTCCACGGTACACGCCATGACATTATCCGGCTGGGGTATCGCGGGCATCATCGGCCCTACCCTCGGAAACATCTTTACGGGGAACAACCTGTTCCTGGTGCTAGGCGGACTTTACCTGTTCGGGTTCACCATGATGGAAATCTTCGTGAAAAGGGATTCCCATCAGGAGATTAGGGGAGTATAACGACCGTTCGCACTAAATTCAGGTGCTACATCTCCGGCCGGTGCTCACTCTCGCAACCACGCCTCGTTAATACGAGGCGTTTGTTGCTCACGGTCATAAAGCTTTAAAAACTTTCCTGGCGGCATCGACGGTACGGTCGATGTCGTTTTCTGTATGGGCGGCACTCACGAAGATGGCCTCGAACTGGCTAGGGGCCAGGTAGATGCCCTGCTCCAGCATGCCCAAGAAATAACGACGGAACAGTTCCAGGTCAGATTTCTGCACATCGGCAAAACACTGCACCGGACCTTCGGTAAAGAAGATACAGCCCATGGAGCCCACCTGGTTTGTGGAAATCGCAATTCCCGCAGAGGCGGCTGCGTCCTTGAGGCCTTCCAGCAGGCACCTAGTCATCGATTCCGCATGCACGTAGTATTCGGGATGGGAGTTCAATTCTCGCATGGTGGCAAGACCTGCCGCCATGGCCACCGGGTTACCAGAAAGGGTTCCCGCCTGGTAGATTCCGCCCAAAGGTGCAATCTGCTGCATCACGTCCAGACGACCACCGTAGGCGCCCACCGGCATGCCTCCGCCGATAATCTTTCCGAAAGTGGTCAAATCCGGCTTGATGCCGTACAGTCCCTGGGCGCAGTGGATCCCTACGCGGAAACCCGTCATCACCTCGTCCACAATCAGGAGGGCGCCGTGCTTCTGGGTCTCTTCGGAAAGGGCCTGCAAAAATTCCGGCCTGGCGGGCACTACCCCCATATTTCCGGCCACAGGCTCCACAATTACGCCGGCAATTTCGTCGCCAATCTGGTCGAACAGTTCCCTAACTCCCGCCACATCGTTGTACTGTAGCGTGAGCGTATACTTTGCGAGGTCCGCCGGAACGCCCTTGCTGCTGGGCTTGCCCGTAGTGAGCATCCCCGAGCCCGCCTTGATAAGCAGGCTGTCGCTATGGCCATGGTAACAGCCTTCAAACTTCACAATCTTGTCGCGTCCCGTAAACCCGCGAGCCGCACGGATGGCGCTCATGGTGGCCTCTGTGCCACTGTTCACCATGCGGATCATCTCCACGCTGGGCACCAGGCTCATCACCAGCTTAGCCAGTTCCGATTCTAGTCCACAGGGGGCACCAAAACTAAGGCCATTCTTGGCAGTCTCTGCCACCGCGCTAATAACCGCATCGTGAGCATGTCCCAAAAGCATGGGGCCCCAGCTGCCCACGTAATCGATATAGTCGTTACCGTCCACATCGTAGATGTGGCTACCCTTCGCGCGGGCGATAAAAGGAGGTGTGGCCCCCACGTTGCTGTATGCACGTACCGGGCTGTTCACGCCGCCCGGCATCAAATTCTTGGCTTCGGTAAAAAGTTTTTCGCTAATGGAGTGGTTCATAGCCCCCAAAATAGAAAATCCAGCCCGAGGGCTGGACTTTTTTAAAGGTATTCGCTTTTTTAGCGATTATTCGGCAGACATCTTATTGAAGTTTTCGCAACCTGCTTCGGCCATTTTCTTCAGGTCATCAGCTGTAAGTTCTCCGGCATCCTCTTCCGTGTTATTATCGGGGAAGTCGGAATAAGTAATGAGAATCTTGCCGCCTTCAAGTTTCCAAGTCGTTTCACTAGTGCCATAGCCCGGAACCGTCTGCACCATCGTTGCAGAGTTTTCTCCCGTCTTGACTTCGCACTTGGGGTCGGAACCACCAGCGGAAGAAGAAGAGTCATCGCCACAAGCGGTGAAGATAGCGGCAGCGCCGAGAGCGGCAAGAAGCATGAGTTTTTTCATTTTTATTCTCCATTGATATGAATTGTGTTTCGGTTGCCTTAAATATATATTCAAATAAGGCAAATAACCCATAACCATCCAACTTTATTGTAAAAATACTTTTACTAAATCCAAAGACCCTTTTCCAGCACCTCTTTGGCATGGTAGGTAATGATGACGTCGGCGCCCGCCCGCTTGAATGCAAGCAGGTTTTCACGAATGATGGCATCTTCGTCGATAAGGCCAAGGTTTGCGGCAGCCTTCACCATGGCGTATTCACCGCTCACGTTGTAAACCGCCACAGGCACGTCACTGACTTCAGCGGTCTGGCGGAGCACATCCAAAAAGGCAAGACCCGGCTTCACCATCACGATGTCGGCACCTTCTTCCAGATCCAGTTCCACCTCCCGCAGGGCCTCGCGACCATTGCGCACGTCCATCTGGTAGCCCCTGCGGTTACCGCACTGGGGGGCAGAACCCGCAGCCTCACGGAAAGGTCCGTAATAGGCGCTGGCGAACTTCGCGCTGTAAGACATAATCGGCGTCATCTTGAAACCGTTTTCGTCCAACTTTTCGCGAATGGCCGCCACGCGGCCGTCCATCATGTCGCTGGGGGCCACCATGTCGGCACCGGCAACAGCATGGGACAGGGCGGTCTTCGCCAAAAGTTCCAGGGTAGCGTCGTTGTCCACTTCACCGTCCTTCAAAATGCCACAGTGTCCGTGACTCATATATTCGCAGAGGCAAACATCCGTAATGATGTAGAGTTCCGGGAACCTGGCCTTCAGGGCGCGGACCGCACGCTGGATAATACCATCATCGTCGTAGGCGGAACTGGCCATCTCGTCCTTCATGTCAGGAATGCCGAACAGCAGGATAGACTTTAGTCCCAGGGCCGCATAGCCGTCCACCTCTTTCAGCAATTCATCGATAGAAAAACGGAACTGCCCCGGCATAGACGGAATCTCTTCCTTAATTCCCGAACCCTCCTTTACAAACAGCGGGTACACCAGGGATGCCGGATTCACAGCGGTTTCGGCAACCATGTTTCTGATGGTTTCATTCTTGCGCAGGCGACGGGGACGTTTAATCATCTTCAGACCTTGGGTTTTTGGTTACAAGGATTAGGTTACTCGTCCAATATAACAAAAAAAGCTACATTTACCACCGAAAAACAATAGGAGTAGTATCTTATGAAGTACGGTATCTTAAGTGCAGCCATTCTTGCGACAGGTGTTGCCGCCTACGCCGCAGATGCAGCAAGCGTCACTGACAACATGTCCCTCAAGGGCAATGTCCAGACCCAGGTCACCAAGTCAATCAACGACCACGACAACAATTTCAGCAGCGGCTGGATTCGTGCCAACGTAGGTGGCCAGTACAAGAGCAACAACCTGGACGGAACCATCATGCTCCGCATTTTCGCTCCGGAATTCGGCAACAAGAACGTAACAGATGTAGCCACCGACGAAAATGGCAATGCCAAGGCTACCAAGTCTGCACAAGACAAGATTCTCGCCGACCTCTACTGGGCAAACTACAAGTGGAAGGTCACAGACATTGACCAAATCAACCTGAAGATCGGTCGCTGGAAAACAGACTGGTCCCAGTCCACCCACTACGGCACCTACATCGACAAGGACCTGACCAAGCGCGGTCTCTGGATGCGCGACTATAGCCACAACGCCATCGAACTGGGCTGGAAGCACCAAAACAACCAGCTGAACGCCATGCTCGCCACCAAGGACGGAAACGCCAACCAGGGATACCTACGTGTAGAAGACGACATGAAGTTCACCTTCCCGCTAGAAGTCAAGGCAGCCTACCGCGGAAACCTCATCGACGTGGTACAGAACACCGCCTACCTCACCCACCGTGTAGCCGCCTACGCAAGCTACTCCATTATTCCGAATCTGCGTCTCTATGGTGAATACGCCTGCATCTACACCCAAGATGACGACATCGACACCAAGGCTCCCAACTACATCGCTCCCGAATCCAAGTATTTCCAGCCGGGCATCTACTACCAGCCCACCTACGTTGGCCTGGAACTCCCGGTCCGCGTGGTTCCCATGATGAACATACTGCTTTCGAACCTAATGGTGGAAGGCGAATACATCAACGACAGGCAGATTATGGCAGGCAGCAAGGCCGAAATGGATGACTGGGCATGGACAGTGGCCCTGGTCCGTAACATCGGCAGTTCCAAACTGCAGTTCAGTGTCTACAGCGAAAACGAAGTCAGCGACGTGGCTCTCGCCTTCCGCCTCACCAGCACGATTAAATAATCAAAGTATAAAGTATAAGAAAGGGCGAGCCATCTGACTCGCCTTTTTTATTTCGTCATGGCGGCCACCAATCCGCCATCTAGAATCACGGAGCAGGCGCTGGTGCAGCAGGCTGAGCGTCCGCTGCCGGTGTTTCCGCAGCGGGTGCGCTTGCCTCAGGCCCATTCGATGGTTCGGCAGCCTTGGGGCCAGCCTGGGTTTCCTGTTCCAGAATCTCCTGCAAAATTTCCGCAGCCTGTTCGAATTCTCCCGAAGTAGAGCATGTCTTGCTGTTCAAAATCTTCTGCAGGTACTGTTTCTGCATGTCCACGTTGCCTTCGGTGCTATAGATAGCCGCCAACTTGAACATGGTGGTACAGACCTTCTGGCCTTCGGGGAATGCGTCGGCAAGGCTGGTGAACACCTTCTTTGCCTTTTCTACCTGATTAGCGTCAATCAAGCAGAGGGCCATCCAGTACAGGGAATTTTCCCCAAGCTCTCCGGTCTTCATCTGCTCATAGACCTGCTTGAACCCGGCGTAGGCCAGCTTGTATTCACCGCGATGGTAATCGGAACGGGCCGTATTGAACATGGCTTCGGCTTCCACCAGCTTTTCAGCTTCCCGCTCTAGGCTGTCCATAGAGATGGGTGCTGTGGGAGCGCCACTGACCACAACCTTCTTGGCCAAAATCTTGTCGCTCTTGCCCAACAGCATATCCAAACGGTAAATGATTTCCTCTTGCCTGGAATCGTTCCTTTCCGATTCGTCGCCCATACGGCGCGACAACATAGTCACTTCGGCCATCATGCGCTTTTGCACCAGGGCAGAAGCCTCCAGTTGAGCCTTCAGGCTATCCATCTCCGCACGCAGGGAATCGTTCTCTGCAGAGAGTTTCAGCACGGCAGAATCCAGACCCTGCTGCATACCCGTCTGTACATCGCTCCCCACCGCCTTCATCTCCTCAGTGCGGAGCATAGTTATCTTGGAGCAACCGACAAGCGCAAACGCAATCGACACTATTCCAATAGCAATTTTTTTCATGTTCAACCGCTTTATTTTTCTACGACAATTCTTAATTCCGAAATCCAAATTTCGAATTAAAAACTACTGCTTGATATTCACGCGGAAGTTGGCACGACGGTTCTGGGAATAGGCTTCTTCCGTTTCACCAGCAGCCTTGGGAGCTTCCTTACCGTAACTCACCGATTCCATACGGCTGTTCTCGATACCATAGGCGGCCAGGAATTCCTTCACCTTCATGGCGCGCTTTGCACCCAAAGTAAAGTTGTAGTCTTCTGTACCGCGGGCATCGGTGTGGCCTTCGATAGTGATGGTGAAGCGTTGTTCCTTCAGCAACAACTCGCCCACCTGGGCCAACAGTTCCTTGGCCTTTTCCGTCAGTTCGGAACGGTCAAAGTCAAAGTAAACGTCCTCGGACATAATCTGGTTGATGAGTGCTTCCAGGCGGGCGCGTTCCGCTTCCAGGCGTTCAGCCTCTAGGCGGGCCTGTTCGGCAGCCAGGGAATCAGCCTGTGCCTGGGTCATAGCCGGTTCTGCACTCTGGGCGGCATCTGCAGCAGGAGCTGCATTTGCGGCAGGGTCAGTCTGGGGCTGCTGCTTCTTGGCGCAAGCCACCAGGGCAAGGCACGCCACGCTAGAAATCAATGCAATCTTGACGATGTTCTTCATTTGGATCCTTCTTTAGGTTGTGGTTTATTTTCTTCGTAGAACCAAGACCATGTAGGCGCAGTGTTCTCGCCGGCCTGGGTAATGCGGGTCACGTTGCTTCCGTCTTTCCGCATAATGTAAATCTGGTAAGTACCGCTCCGGTTGCTGGCAAAGGCGATAAGCTTGCCGTCGGGCGACCAGGTGGGGTGTTCGTTGTTTCCCGCATTGTTGGTGAGCTGCACAATGTCGCTACCGTCCAGGGCACAGGTGTAAATGTTCATCTTGCCGTTGTCCATGGAGGTGTAGGCTATGCGGTCACCTTCGGGAGACCAGCTAGCACGCTCGTTGTAGCGGCCCATAAAGGTCACACGACGCAAGTCACTTCCGTCCTTGCCCATCACAAAAATCTGAGGGCCGCCGCCACGGTCGCTGGTGAAGAGCACTTCGGTAGCGTACGGGCTCCAGGCAGGGCTTGTCTGGTTGCTCTTGAGGTAGGCAAACTTGCGAGCCTTGCCCGTTTCCATGTTGCCGATATACAAATCCGTCTTGCCGTCCTTAGAAGACGAGAACAACAGTTCCCCGTTCACAGGGTTCACCGCAGGACTATATGTCTGGTCGAACTGTTCAAACAAGGGCTTTTCGGGCCTGCCAAAGTTCTTGGTGTAGAGTCTCGGGCGGTTGGTCTTGAAATTCACATATACAAGGCCCTTGTTACCGCGGGTCCACACCGGCATCATGCTGATGGTAGAATCCCTGGTAATCTGGGAGCGGTGGAATCCATCGTAGTCGGACACCACCACCTGCTTCACGCCGTCAATCTTCGAAACGTATGCAATGCGGGTACTGGCTACGCCGCGTTCGCCCCACAGCTGGTAAATCACCTTGTCAAAGAAGGCATGCATGGCCCGGCGAAGTTCCTTCTGGGGCACCGTATAGCGTTCACCCAAGAGCAAGTCCTTGGACTGGGACACATACAGGTAGCAATCTACAGCAAGGCGACCATCGCTGGTAGGTTCCACCTTCCCTGTCATGTAGTGCTTTGCCTTGGAACGGCTAAAGAGGGCCAGGTTAAATTTCTCAGAAGCCACCACGTCAAAGCGGCCCGAAAGGTTCGCGTCGCGGGTCAAAATCTGGTGGGGTTTTTCTTCGATCCAGTCAATCCCCGGTTTTTCTTCAAAGGGAACAATGCCAATGGGAGTGGTTTTGAAAACAGAAATTCCCACATCCACAGCAATGGTATCGATAGAGGCAAACACGCCCTGCGGCACTACACACACCAAGGCAAGCACAAAGCCCCAAATAAACCTTTTCAAATTTTCTCTCATTCTTAAAAACACTCTCTTACAATTATACAAAATCAGTTAGGCGTAAAGTTAAAATTCAACACCAAATTCGGAGCGCGGTAATTGAAGGGCAACTCCGGCACCTTGGAAATTTGGATAGCACGCACCGACAGGTGGTCCCAGGCCTTGTTGCCCGAAGACTTCTTGAGAATCACCGCCGTAATCTTTCCAAAACGGTCCACCGTAAACTGCACCGTGGTCTTGGCATCACGCCCCACCTTAAGGTCCTTTGGCGGTCTGAAATTACCCATGATAATTTTCTTCAACTGTTCCAGGTACACCTGCATCAAGGGGTCCATATCCACAGAACCCACCGGATCTAGGCTCGGCGCTTCCATAGCCACAGGCAGATCCATGTCGTCCACCGGAAAATCGTCTACCGGTTCCGGCTCAGGCTCAGGCGGCCTCGGCTCCTCGTCTACCACCTCCGGCTTTTCCTCAGGTTCGGGCTTGATATCCGGCGGCAACCTCTTGTTGACCTTAGGCTTTGGCTTAGGTTTTGGCGGAGGGGGCTGCGTCTTGGGCGGAGCGGGTGGTGTTGGTTGCGATACCTGCACCATTTCGAACACAGGAATAGGCTCCGGTTCAGGCTTCAGGTTTACGTAATGGAAAGCAATACAGATAGCCACGATGGCCAAATGGAACACCACCGCGCATACGATAATCTTGAGCAGCGTAGAATCTACGCCGGACGCAAAGTACAGTATCCTATCCTGAACTCTTCTCATTTACCCGGAGCATCTTTGGGGTTCATGGTCAAGAACCCTAGCTTGGTCACACCCAGCTTTTGCACCTGGGTCACTACCTGCATCACCAGACCATAGCGCACAGATTCGTCAGAATTGATGACTACCGCCATCTCTCCGTTCCAGAGGGACTGGAACACACTATTGAAACTGTCAAAATCTACCATCATGTCGGCGATGTAAATTTCATCGTCCTTGGTGATGGAAACCTTCAAAAGCTTTTCCTGCTCCATGGTAGGGGCTTCTGCCTTAGGCAGGTCCACCTTGACACCCTGGCTCATGAGTGGTGCAGAAATGATGAACACGATCAAGATAGAGAACACGATGTCAATCATGTTCGTGAGGTTCATCTCCTGCTTTAGTTCTTTTCCGCGGCTACGCTTCACCTAGGCCTCCTAGCCCGCCACTTCTTCAAGAGCCAACAGGTCACCGCGTTTGAACAAGCTCAGCACCTGAGAACCGAAATTGAAATAAGAAATCTCGTTCTGACCGTTACAGCTGGTAAAGTAGTTGTAACCCGCAGAGGCAGGGATAGCCACCACCAGGCCGCCTACCGTGGTAATCAGAGCCATAGCGATACCGGGCGCCACCACGCTCAAGTCGGCAGAACCGTGCTGGCCAATCTGGAAAAAGGCAATCATGATTCCCCAAACCGTTCCCAAAAGTCCAAAGAAGGGAGCCAGGTTGGAACTGGTGGCCAAAAAGCTCAGGTATTTATCTTCCACAAGGCGAAGTCCCTCAATAGAGCGCTGGATGGTATCTTCCAAGAGGGAGGCGCGGTGCTGGATAGAGTCGTAACTTACGAAATTACTGAACTTGGAGGCTTCCTTAAGCACCTCAGCGGTAAGGCGACGTAGCGCACTGTCTTCGGCCTTTTCGCACAATTCTTGCAGTTCAACAAACTGGGTCACCGTATTGAACTTACGGAAAAATTCAGCATTGGCGTGTTTGTTCTTGAGGTAGGTAATGTACTTGACAATGATAATGCCCCAGGATCCCAGGGACATGATAGCCAATATGCAAAGGACCACAATGGTTGCAATATCGGACTGCAACACCATTTGCACCAAAGGAATGGAATTGTTCAAAAGAACCTCCGTATAGAATCAACATAAATAATATAGAAAAAACAACAAATAATTAAAAATTTTCTCCTTTTACCCTTGACAAGGCGCCCATATTTTTTGATATTTGGTGAACCTTTCGGGGTTATAGCTCAGTTGGTAGAGCGCCTGCATGGCATGCAGGAGGTCAGGAGTTCGACTCTCCTTAGCTCCACTCAAAAGACCTGCCGTTGATCGGCGGGTCTTTTTTCATTGCCAATTACTTGTCCTGCTTTGTATCCGTACTGCCAGCGTTCAACTTGATATCCGGCAGATCGCGTACGTAGATGGAGAAACTCCAACCAGCGGCAGGGCCCGTAGGTGTCCAGGTGAAGTCCAACTGCCAACAGTGGAGGGTTCGGTTGAAGGTAAACCGGTGGGTCACGAACTTGCCTTCGTTGTAGTCGTACTGAGTGCTGTAGCTCATCTCCCAGTTCAACGTGGGCTGAAAGGTAGCGGTAATGCTTGTGGAGTGAGAAATCTGGTCCTGGAACAGGTCTTTGGCCACTCGGGTACTGGAGAAGGTATAGCGGTAATCAAAGCCAAAGGACCACTTGAGCATTTCGTACTTGCCCATCTGGGACGGCAAGCCACCGTTAAAGTCACCGCTCCAACGGAAGGCTCGAGACAGCTCGTAACCCCAGTATATCAGTTCTGGCACCTGGACCTTATTGGGGTCATCGCTAAACTTGTGGTAAACGCTATGGCGGGTATTGACCGTAAACATGTAATCGGGCAGTATCTGCAAGCCAAAACTAGAGGTAATGTCCGAGAAATTCAAGGAGTCTGCCGCAAAATTGTATGACACGTTATGCCGGGTCGTTAGCACACGACGGTTACCATACTGATCTTCTACCGCCCCCGAACCATCTTCCCTGGTCGTGTCCGCAGCGCGACCCACTACCTTCAGGTATTTGATATCAAAGTCGTTGTTCAAACCGAAACCCACCGTTTTCTGCTCAATCTGGTAGGGGGTCTGCCCTAACAAGGGGTGCGGTGCAAAGGTTTTGACCGTATCCATCTCGGGTGCGTAGGTATACGAAACACTTGGCGACAACACATGCCTAAGCCCCGTAAAGCGACCAATTTCTGGAACCCAAATTCCATACAACTTGGTATCCGCTGTAACGCTGTAGTTATGGTTGTAAGCCGCTTCACCATAGGTATCGTGTTCCGGATCTAGACTCATGTAGCGCTTGCGGTATATCAGAGAATCCTCGGGATTGCGCCAGGAGGTTCCCGTCCAGAAACCGGTGAAGTTCGCCCGGGGCGTCAGGTTTATTACCCGAAGGACTCGCATGGAATAATCCAGAGAATAGGTTCCTGTGTAACCCACGTACTTGGCGGTAGTATCCACCTCGTTGACGGTATCCTGCGCCCTGACGGTGTAGAAATTAAACCTATTGTTGAAGCTGTAGTTGAACTTTTCCAGGTAACTTGCGATGGAATGATCATCGTAAGCTTCTTCGTCTTCATCTATATCAAAATTGAACAGAGGGCCGCTCATGCGGTACTGGATGTCAGGGATTTCCCTTTGCATCATATCTGTCACCAGGTTGTGGTCTTGACGGACCTTCACCGTCAGACTCTTGTTGGTGCCGAACTTGCCAGAATAGGTCATCTGGGCGTTGGCCTGCTGATTCAAGATTGTTTCTGCATCCAGAGCATTGTCCTTACGGACGCTTTGACTGGAAACAAATGAACCTGAACCGCTCAAAGTATGTTTTCCATCGGGCGTCAAGTTCTGATTATGAGAAAAACGTATATCATAACCGCTGTTGGCCATATCAAATTCTTCTAAGTAGCTTGTGTAAGAAACATTTCCTTCTAGCACATAGCGCAACTTGTACCGCACCTCCCCTGTCAAGGTGGAACGTTCAAACCGAGCCTCCTCTCCTTCGATGATATCGCCCTTGACTGTAGCATCCCAATAATCGTTCGGTGCGTAATAAAAACCCAGATTACTCATGTAATAGCCTTGCACCTGGTCACCGCCAAACTTGGGTGTCAGAATACCCGACTTACGTCCGCTCTTGAGGGGGGCGACAATCATCGGCAGCACCGCTACAGGCACATCCGCAATGTTCAGTACCACAGGTCGCGCCGTAATGGTTTCTTTGGGCTTTACCACCATACGACGTCCGTAGAAGTAAAAGTGCTGGTGGGTGGAGTCGTTACAGGTACTGAAGTCTCCTCGAGCAATTTGAATACGCTGGTCAGGCAAACGCCTCACTTCCATACCATTCAATTGCTGATTGTCTTGATAGGTGGTAGCGTAATAGATTTCGCCGATACGGCTTTTCATGTTATACTTGAGCCGCATGCCCGAAAGAGAAGGGTTCTTGGTTTCTCTGAGAATTGGATCGCCGCTGGCTGCGAGAACGCTGTTTTCTTGATCAAACCAAATGGTATCGGCATCCAAGGTAGCAGTGCGGTATTTCAACTGAGCGCTATTGTTCAGGTTGAAGGTGGATTTTTCCACATCGTAAACCAGGTCCACTGCGCGATATTCAATGGTGTCCACCCCAGAAGTATCGTTCATCCAGTTTACTTCGGTGGTGTCCTTTTCCTCTTCTTGAACCTGTTCCTCCAATTCAAACCGAGTCATCTCCTGGCCAGAGGCAGGGAGAGACAAGACCGTTACGGCAAACACCAAAACGGCCCACAGGAGACTATGGGTTCTCATCAAAAACACGTTGCGCACAATTTAGAAAAACAGACCTGTTAAAATGGTCAAGTCTAAGCAATCATCATTATTGAATCCGCTATGAACGGCAGTTCGTCGGGTTCGGGCGTGGCGATAATCACCTGGCACTGTTTTTCCCGAATCAAGGAGGCCACCGCATCTCGACGGTTCACGTCCAGCTCTGCAAACACATCGTCCAGCAAAAGAATGGGCTTGTTCAGGTAACGGCTCGCCACATCTACGGCGGCAAAACGCATGGCTATGGCCGCACAGCGGCACTGTCCCTGAGAACCAGAAGAACGCATTTCCACATCACCGATGCGGACCCCAAGGTCATCCTTATGAGGGCCAGACAGCGTAATCCCCTGGATTTTTTCGGCGTATTCTAGGCCCGAAAGCTTACGGCGGTAAGCCTCCCGCAGGGCATTTTCATCTACGGAACCATCGCTCATTTCTCCAGAATCCGACGCCAGGCAATCTGCGCTCCCGCTAGCCGAAGAAGCCACCTGGTCAAGCCCGAAATCGTCCAAAAATTCCGCACCGTCCAAGGCGTCCAGTTCCTTGAGGATAGAACTCTTGTAGACGCAAGTAATTTCGTCAATGCCTTTGGAAAGTTTGCGGTAATAGCCCGTAATAATCGGCGAAATTTCTTTTGAAAGCTCTATGCGGGCGGCCCAAAGTTTTGCACCCAGGTCGGCTAGCTGGTCCGTAAGCACCAGGAACAGTTCTTCGCCGCCGGTGGCTGCCCCCTCCCGCTTAAACTGCCTAAGCCACTGGTTCCGCTGTTGCAAAATCCGTCTGTAGTTCCGCAAGGTTGTGGCATTTGCCGCCGACCTGAAACAAAGAATTTCGTCTAGCCAGCGTCTGCGCACATCCGGAGCCCCGCGCAAAAGCTCGATATCCGAAGGTTGCATCACCACGGCGGGCAAGTTTCCGAAAAGAGCCGCTACCGACTTGAGAGATTCCCCATTTTCTCGAACGTCGCAGGTTCTCCGCCCCACGCGAATCCCGCGGGCTGTCGAGCGGCCAGCATCTTCGAAATTTCCACGAAGAATAAATTCGTCAGCGTTCCAGGAGATCATCTCCTTCAGGTCGCGAGCCCGAAAGGAAAACCCCTGAGAAAGCAGATGGACAGATTCCAGTACCGTAGTCTTGCCGCAGCCGTTGGGGCCGCCCACCACGTTGATTCCCGGAGAAAACTTCAGTTCCCTGGAAACAAGACTCCGGACGTTCTCTATCCAAAGTTCCAAAATCACGGGATGTAGCCTCGCAAGCCAAAGCTCAGGGGGTTCCAGAGGTCAGCCTCGGATTCGTAGGTCAGGGCATAGTTCACGTCGAACAAGTATTTCTTCTTTGCGATGGGAATGCGGAACTTGTAACCAAGGCCCAACATGAAATTGCGGTCGTCCATACCCGTGCGGATAGTCCCGTCGGTAATGATTTCGCACTCAAAACCCACACGAGCGGTCCACAAGTGCCAATGAGTATCAAAGACCAGGAGCGTGTCTGCTAGCTGGTAATCCAGGGCTTCCATCCAGGCGTAAACGGGCTTGCCCATCACCTTGGAGCGGTAGCCGGCACCCATTTGCAAGACCTTCGGGCGCACGCCTTCGGTAGAAGGCACGGAATTGTCAGAACTCACCGTCTTGGTCCAGCGGGAAGACAAATTCCTGCTGAAGCTCAAGTTCCTGATGACCACCGAAGTGGACCACATTTCGTTCCACTGGCGAAGCCAACCGATGTTCAGCGAAACGGGGCTGGTATAGCCGTCGTTCAAGTCGATGTTTTCGTCTTCGTAGTATTCGGCAATGTCCATGTTGTCGTAGCTCATGGAAAGAGAAATACCAAAAGCGTCCCTGCGGGTAGCCCTGTATGAAAATCCAAGGTACACCATGGAGAAAAACGGCGTGGCCGTACCGAGAGTCTGGTCGTCGTCATCAATAACTTTAAAATCCATGTCGCCACGGTAAAGCATGGCAAAACCAATTCCCATACGTTTGCCTACCGAAGACTCGATTCCAAGGGAACCACCGGTGCGGTCCAGGTCACGCTTTTCGCCGTTTAGCGTATAGTTCAGGTTCTGCCGAAAACCAAGAATCGCCGGATTCCAGTAGGCGCCGGGCATGGCAGAAGTATCCGCAGAACCGGTATTTCCACGTCCCAGTTCCCGAGTGCCAGCACCCATGCGTTCCACGAATCCGTCAAAGCCGCCCAGAGCCGCTTTCTTTTCGACTACACCAGCAGCAGCGATGGACGAGAGAATCAGAACAAGGCAGACTATCGCCAACAATTCCGAATTCCGAATTCCGAATTCCGAAATTTTCATCATCGGCCGCCTCCCAGGCTCATAACCTTGCCCCAGCCCACGTGACCGTGGTTGTCCTTGACCCGCACATAATAGATGCCCATGGTGCAGGGCCGGCCCGCATCGTCCATACCATCCCAGAAATCTTCCTTAGCGTTGGTACTGCGGGATTCGTCTGCGGAACGGGGTGCGCCGTTCACAATCTTACGGACCCTGCGCATGTCGTAGCTGAAAACTTCGATGGTAATCTTGGAATCTTTGCCCACCTTGTAAGACACCAAAGATTCCCCGCCTGCCACAATCACAGAAGGAACCATACGCACAGAGCCTAGGTTACCGCCCAGCTTCGCACGGTTGAGAACCGGCGTCCAGGTCTTGCCCGAATCGGCAGAAACCGAAATCCCGTTACCATCTGTGGCAACGGCAAGACCCATGGTCTTTGCGTTCAAGGGAAATTTCGTAATGGAAGTAATAATGGCATCCCGGTCCGTCACCCCGGTCTCGAATCCGTGAAGCCAGGGGTCCGTAGATTCCGTACCCTGCCCGTGGGCACGCACCCCCTTGGAATCTAGAAGCAGATAACCGCTGACAGAACCTCCTGCCACCCACACACCCACATAAGCCTTGTCCCCCATGAAGGCGACACCCGTTACCGTGTAGTCTGCGTTGTCGTAAACGTCTTTTTTCTGAGCCGCACCTGCGGAATCCAAGAAGGAAACCTTCTTGAAATCATCCTTTGCGCCCAGAACCTTCCGCCAGAGCCCTCCAATGGATGCACCTTTGTTCAAGGCAGATGTTTCCACAATGGCCTGCAAGGGCTTGCCGCCAATCCACACTCCTGTAACACGCTCTTTTTCAAGGGCCTTGGAAGCACACACAACTTCGCCAAACCCGGACTGCATCCAAAGACCCTCGGAGGTAGCAATCCACATGTCCCCCGTCTCGGAATTCAACTCCAGGTCAAACACGTCTAGGTACTTTGAAAAATCCACCAATCCCGCTGATGGCAGCTTTTCCCACTTATGGTTTTTCTTGTTCAAGATTTTTTCGGCAATTTTCGGATTCCCCGCTCCCTTGGAAATCTCGTATTCCACAATGCCCAGGCGGCCACGAGCTGCATACAGGGTCTTTGCCTTTTCGCTGTAGGCAAAACCGCCGACAGCATAGTCCATAGGGTTTTCGATGGACTCCGCCGAAGAGGGAACGTCTAGCGGCGTTGGAACAGAACTAGATTCCTTCAGGGAGAAGAATCCTCGGGGTTCCGTAAAAAGGTCCTTCTCGTCGAGACCAAACATGGGGAGAACCACACCCAAGTCGCCCGCCTCTTCCATCGGGAACCGCCGGCGTTCTGCAAGTTTGTCCGCATACGTCTGGTAATGCATAGCAGAAAATTCGTTATCTACGGATTCCACCTGGGATTTGCCCACCTTGACCTTGCCGGAGGCGTTCAAATTTAAGTTCAAGAGGGCAACGCCCTGGTTTACCTCACCGCGAGAATACACCCAGAGCTGCCCGTCCGTAGGCCCAGGAGCTACACTTACAGTCCAGTTGCTAAAGAGGGTCTCTCCTTCGGCAAAGGCAGCGCCAGTCCCGCACAGGAGCATGGCTAAACCCGCCGCAAATCGGCTTGCCATTTTACCATTCAAAAAAAACATAACTACCGAGCACCCTACCGCATGTCGATTTCATCTACCCCGGGCAGAGCCTTGTACCGGAAGTCCTCGACAGAAACGTTTTTCATGACCTTCAGGTTCACGATGTTGTACCAGCTGGAATTGCCCGACGGGTCCACCGTAAAGAGCCGCACCGGAGAAAAGTCCTTCTGAGATAGCCAGACCTCCATCTGGGTAAACTGGCCCTTGTACTTGGAGGGGTCCAACTTAAGCACCCAGAGTTTCTGGTTGGCAAACACACCTTCCGAAACGCTTAGGGCCTTGCAATTCAAGTACTTGAACAACAGTTCCGAAGGGTGCAGCGAGGAGGACAGGTCTTCCACCGCCTTGATAAGCACCTGACCCTGCTCCACATTATGCTGCCACATGCTCTCGCCGTCGCTGTAGAAATTAATACCCGCCAGTTCCAGTTTGAACTTGTCCCCCTCAGCCACAACGAGCTTGCCCTGCTGGCTTACGATATCTGGGGAGTCCGCATAAAACAACTGCAACTTAAATTCTAAACTCCATGCTTTGCCAGACTTGAACCAGTCCTGGGATTTTTTCATGACCTGGTCAGCATTGATGGCGTAAGCGGCAGAGACCAAAAAGCACAAAAAAGGCAATAAAAAAAGACAGCGATTTCTCATACATCTCCGGGGATTAAGTAAAAAATACAAAAAGGAATGGCTGCTTTTTACCTAATCGCTAGTTTTCCTTGTAAAAAATTTCTATTTTACGCCTGTACTTTTTTGAAAGGATTTTATGCGTAAACTGTTTTTACCCATGGCACTGGCATGCGTTTCCTTCGCTTTTGCCGCCGAAGTGGAACTTCACGGGTCCGTCAATGCGGACTACGCCACCTATTTTGACAGCGATTTTGACCCCACCAATGCAGCGAACCAGGACATCGACCTTGCGGCCACCGCCCACATGGACGAAAACTTTTCCGTTACGGTGAAGACCAACACTCACAGCACCTATGTTACAGACAGTACCGGCAACAGGGAGGCCTCGGAAATCCGCAGACACAATCTAGCCAGAAGCACCGCCATGGGTGATGGCGGACGCTTTACCGAATTCAACTTCGATGGTGTGGAGTTCCGCTGGGATGTGACCCATGCTGTAGCCCTGGTATTTGGCGACCTAACCTATAGTGCCGGTGCTTTTAACTATTACTATTGGAGAGATCCCGCTCGTTACGCAGTCATTAGCCGCGAAGAAGGACTGAGGGGTGTCGGCGCAGAATTTGGCAACGACAAGTACGGCAAGGGCAAAGTCTATTTTGGCGCTTCCGAAGACACTGACCACACCGTCGCCCTGTTCGGAACTTATGCCTTCCCACTCCTGAACCGCGCCAACGAGCACCTGGTGCTCACCCCGAGCCTGGACTGGATGTTCGGCCAGCACATCAACCGTACCCACACCTATGTACTGGGTACTGAGGTTGACTACTCCAAGAGCTATGAAAATCTGAACTATGGCATCTACGCCGTCTGGGGTCTTCACCCCTACAAGGGCAAAGGCGTACACTCCTTCTTGTTGGAGCCCAGCTTTAACTTCTACTTCTTCAATCTTGGTCTTACCTATTTCTATACTATTACAGACAAGGACTATGCCGCAGAGCCCCAGCTGTTTACCGATGACCAGTACATGTTTGCTGTGGAGCCCAGCTTCAACCTTCACAAGAAATTCACCATGGGAGTGTCCTACGAATATCATGACCCCGACAGAGAAATCCATGGCGATGACTACACGTTCCTGGGTATGAACTACTATCTGTACCCCACCATGGGTAGCGAGGTCGTGTTCTGGTTCGGTTACAATTTCAGCGACAACTTTGATACCGACTTCGCCCTAGGTATCAGTGGCAAAGTGGAGTTCTAGTTTTTCATGACAGAAGAAACATCCAAGAATGGCAAGAAAGAAACTCTGAAAATAATTTCCGAGAAGGCCACTGGACTTCTGTTTGATATCATTACCGAAATTCCAGGTTCCCTTTACAGCCCTATCCAAAATCCCGACGAAAAAGTGAAGCTCTTAAGTCAGAGGGCTGCCTGGAAATCGGCTACGGTCAGCACATCCCTTTCTATACCTGCGGGAATCACGGGTATCCTTACCGCTATCCCGGACATTGCTGCCATCTGGAAAATTCAGGCCCAGCTGGTAGCGGACATCGCTGCCAGTTATGGCAAGCTTGCCCTTTTGAGCCAAGAAGCCATGATTTGGTGTCTATTTCGCCACAGTGCAGCCCAGCTTTTGCGAGATGTCGCCGTCCGTACTGGCAGCAGAATTGTGGTCCAAAAGCTCTCCACAACCGCAGTCAAGGCTCTCCTCGCCAAAGTTGGGACAAAGGTTTCTTCTAAATTCCTCGGGAAAACCTTACTTCGTGCCATTCCCGCCATAGGCGCTCTCGGAAATGGAATATACGCCTACATGGACACCTGCGAAGTTGGCAAGACGGCTGCGGCCTATTTTAGGGCCCTGGCCGACAACGAAGTGGAAAACAACGAAAAAAGCGGTAGTTAGACTACCGCTTCCATGCCTAAGATTACTGCAAAAATTATTCACCCGTCACGACAACAGTGTATTTGGCATAAATGCCGAGAATGTTTGTTGCCTTGACGTCGACCGTTTTCACCTTAGTAATGCCGCCGTTCTTAGCCGCTTCGGCAACACTGGCATTACCCGTAGCGATAATTCCCAGAATTGAAGAAGCAGAAGCTTCGCCGGTCTTGGAGCCCTGCTCATTAGATGTTGCCGTAACAGGATAATCCACATCGGTGTAAATAAAGCCTGTCACCGGGGAAGAAACCACAGCACAACCAGAAAGGACTGCGGATGCAGCAATCGCAGATGCAAGAAGAATTGCTTTTTTCATAGAGAACTCCTTTTTTTGTTGTTTTAGTAAAAAAAAGCGAGAAAAATATAGCATTATCCCATACAAAGAAACTCTTTTTTCTCTAAAAAAAGCTTTTCTCGTTCCTTTTTTGTTCTTTTCCAGAACCAACCCATTTCAAGGGGGCAGGGCTTGAACGATCCCCCTTTTTTTTCTACATTTGGGCGCAACTCAAACAAACATCAACTCCATTTGTGGAATAAAAAATGAAAAACATCGAAAAACACAGAAACATCGGTATTTCTGCCCACATCGACTCGGGTAAGACTACCCTTACCGAACGCATCCTCTACTTCACAAAGCGTATCCACGCTATCCACGAAGTTCGTGGTAAAGACGGCGTCGGCGCCACGATGGACTCCATGGAACTTGAACGCGAACGCGGCATCACGATTCAGTCCGCTGCTACGTTTGCAAACTGGACCCACACCAAGTCCGGCGAAGCCGACTCCATCAACATCATCGATACCCCGGGGCACGTGGACTTCACGATTGAAGTGGAACGTTCTCTCCGCGTGCTTGACGGCGCTATCCTCGTTCTTACCGGCGTGGAAGGCGTTCAGTCCCAGTCTATTACCGTCGACCGCCAGATGAAGCGCTACCATGTGCCGCGCGTCGTGTTCGTCAACAAGTGCGACCGCTCCGGTGCTAACCCGCTCCGCGTTGCCGAAATGCTCCGCGAAAAGCTCAACCACAAGCCCTGCGTGATGCAGATTCCTATCGGTCTCGAAGACCAACTGAAGGGCGTGGTCGACCTCGTCGAAATGAAGGCCTACTACTTCGAAGGCGCCAACGGCGACGAAATGATCGAAAAGGAAATTCCGGCCGAACTCGTTGACCAGGCCAACGAATACCGCACCAGGCTCATCGACTGCTGCGCCGACTACAGCGACGAAATCATGGAAAAGGCCATGGAAGGCATCTACGGTGTCGACGAAATCGACAAGGGCCTCATCAAGAAGACCATCCGCGAAGCCACCATCCGTCTCGACATCACCCCGGTGTTCATGGGTTCCGCCCACAAGAACATTGGCGTGCAGAAGCTCCTCGACGGTGTTATCGACTACCTCCCCTGCCCGACCGACGTTGAAAACAAGGCTCTCGACCTCGACAACAACGAAGCCGAAGTTATCCTCAAGAGCGAAGACAACGCTCCGCTCGTCTGCTACGCGTTCAAGCTCGTGAACGACCGCTATGGCCAGCTCACCTACATCCGCGTGTACCAGGGCCAGCTCAAGAAGGGCGACATGATCACCAACATGGCCACCGGCAAGAAGGTGTCCGTGGGCCGTCTCGTGCGTATGCACGCCGACGAAATGGTGGATATCACCGAAGCCGGCGCCGGCGACATCGTGGCCCTGTTCGGTATCGACTGTGCCTCCGGTACTACCTTCACCGACGGCAAGAACCACTACAACATGACCTCTATGCACGTGCCGAACCCCGTGATCGAACTCGTGATTGAAGCCAAGAACCGCGACGACCTGGACAACATGTCCAAGGCCCTGAACCGCTTCACCAAGGAAGACCCCACTTTCCAGGTGGAAGTGAACAAGGAATCCGGCGAAACCATCATCAAGGGTATGGGCGAACTTCACCTGGACGTGTACATCGAACGTATGCGCCGCGAATACAAGGTGGACGTGCAGACCGGTGCCCCGCAGGTGGCCTACCGCGAAACCATTACCCGCGAAGCCAAGTTCGAATACACCCACAAGAAGCAGACCGGTGGTTCGGGTCAGTTCGCCAAGATGTCCGGCGTGATGCGCCCGATGCCTGTCGAAGGCGACTCCGAAAAGGTCTACAACTTCGTCAACTCCGTCGTCGGCGGACGTATTCCCAAGGAATACATCCCGTCTTGCGATAAGGGTTTCCAGAGCTGCATGGAAGCCGGTTCCCTCATCGGGTTCCCGGTTGTCGGCATCGAAATGGAAGTCCAGGATGGTGCTTTCCACCCGGTCGACTCCTCTGACATGGCGTTCCAGATTTGCGCCCGCATGGCTTTCCGCGAAGCTTTCGCCAAGGCCGGCGCCCAGATTCTCGAACCTATCATGAAGGTCGAAATCGCCACTCCGACGGAATTCCAGGGTAACGTCGTGGGTAACGTGTCCCAGCGTCGTGGTTCCATCACCGGAACCAGCGAAGAAATGGGCACCACCACCATTACCGCCGAAGTCCCGCTTTCTGAAATGTTCGGTTATGCTACCGACCTGCGTTCCATGACCCAGGGTAAGGCCGAATTCACCATGGAATTCGCGAAGTACGCTCCGGTGCCGAAGAACATCCAGGAAGAACTGATCAAGAAGTACGGCGACAAGGCCAAGGCTAGAGCATAGTAAGGCACTCGCCTAGAAGCGCTCGGTTTCAAGACAACATAAAACGCAGGCCCATGAGGCCTGCGTTTTTTTCTTGCCTTGCGGCAAGTCTCACCCTACATTCATAAAAACTCAAAAAGAGAGTGCTTCCGGTAGGTCCTACCCCGCGGTTCGATCCGGCATCCCTTCTCCAGAACCAGGACTTACTGGAAGCACATCCATAATATAACCCCAAAACAAAAGTCCGGACAAAAAAAACTGTCCGGACCATAATCCACATTGGAATGTTCTTAGTTAGGTGTTAAGCATTAGTCGACAAACGTGTTTTACTCGACTAGCTCATTTTTGCTTGTTTCCACTGTTTTTCTAAATCTGCGAGATTATCGCCCCATTCAGCCTGAATTTTCTGCTTGAGTTTTTTCGCAAGAGAGGGAGCACGCCCCTGCGTAGAAACCGTCACAGCAATATTTTCGCCAAAATCCATACGCGCAGGCACAATAAAGTCTCCATCCAAGTAGTCGCAGGCATTGTTTACCAAAATACGACGGGCGCGAGCATCATTGCTCACCTGAGCGTTTACCACCGGCTGGTCCGTACAAATAAACACCATAAAGACACCCCGAAGATCCAGAGACTCATAAGGCCGTTTTTTTAGAATTACGAGACATGAGGATTGGGGTTGGGCTTCACCCTTTGAGGAAAGATTCTCGAATTCCGGGTCAATCTGCGGGGCGACAACGGTAATACGGGCTCCCGTAGGCAAGAGCGTTTTCACCTTGCGGAGAGCAATACGGCCTCCACCGACCACAAGAACGTTACGGCCCTCTAAGTTCAGTTCGATGGAAAGAAGGCTTGAGGAATGAGGCCGCGCCTGCGGCGCTTTAAGCTGTGAACTCGCACCGGTGGTGCTCTGAGAATTTTCGCGTTGTGCCTTGCGCACCCCTTCTACCACCATATCGCCAAATTCCCTCCAGTCACCGAGGCAAGGCAAAAGGGATATAGGAATCTGCGGGAACTCTGCCTGCAAGCGGGCCACCACGCGAGGCACGTCTTTTTTTGCATGCTGACCGTTCAGCAGTAAAAAAGGCAAAAGCGTAACTGATTCCACATCCTCACGAAGCAATGTCCGCAAGTCATTTTCCAGATCCAAGAGGCTAGTGCTCGCCACACGGGTGCCGGGCAAATCATGGTGCAGCTTGTCCAAGATTTCCTCGAAGCCCTTGTAGGCTCCCGGTAATATACAATGGTGAGCAATTATCAGGATCGCTTTCATTTGGTGTAATACTCTACAATCTTATTCACCAGCGAATCCATGGTGGTTTCGTCGGAGGTGACCGTTTCAAAGTCATGCTTACGGGCAGCAGATTCGGTCATGCGGCCAATGCAGAAGGAGGTTCGAGGCACGGAGTTCGAATCCATATCTTCGTCCCTTTGTGGCATGGTCTTAATGAAATTTTCCACAGCGCTGGTACTAGCAAAGACCACAGCGTCGGCCATGGCCACCGCTTCACGCTTCCATTCCGGCAGTTCCGATACCGGAAGAGTCTCGTAGACCACCCAACGAGTAGCCTTAGGCAAAAGCCGCTGCAGAGTATCGTCAGCCAAGTTGCCCTGCAAAAGGAGAACGCGAGAATCATCCAGGTTCAGCGACGCAAGCAGTTTTCCAAGGCCATCACCAGTGTGGTCTTCGGGTACGTAATCGCAACGGATACCGTATTCCAGCAATTTCTTTTCAGTAATTTTCCCAACGCTAGCGATTTTCTTACCGGCAAGGACACGCACATCATAACCGGCGGCGAACAACTGTTTGAAAAAGCTTTCCACTCCGTTCACGCTGGTAAAAGCAAGAATGTCGAAGTCTGCGATGGTATCAAAAACGGAGGCTTTGGATTGCCGCGCCCCCGCTTCGACTGCGCTCAGCGACCTTGGGCTCGCAATGACTTTTGGCGTTATTGGCGCCGACAGCGTTCGGGTCTCTATCATGGGCGTCTCGATAACTTCGGCGCCGAGGGCAGCCAAGCGGGCCGTTATCCCGCTCGCCTGCTTGGCAGCGCGGGTCACCACCAACCGCTTTCCCGAAAGGGGCAAGTTCTTTTTCCAGGCGAGGCTCCTGCCAAGCTCGACGACGCCCCCCATGATGGTGATGGCGGGGGCCGTCACATTCTCACGCGCGATGGTCTCCCCCGCTGTCGCAAGCGTGGCCATGACCGTCCGCTGGTACGGAGAGGTTCCCTTCTCGATAAAGGCAACCGGAGTTTTCGGGTCCTTGCCGCATTCCACAAGGCGCTGTGCGATAAAGTCCATGTTGGCAATACCCATCAAAAAGATGAGGGTGCCCTGACACTTCGCGAGAGTCTCGAAGTCGAGAGAAAGTTCACCGTTCGATTCAGCCTTTTCATGACCGGTAATGATATGGAAGCTCGTAGCGATACCGCGGTGGCTTACGGGAATTCCTGCGTAGGCCGGCACAGAAATGGCAGAGGTAATGCCCGGAACAATCTCGAATTCCACGCCGGCAGCTACAAGTTCCAGAGCCTCTTCACCGCCTCGACCGAAAACAAAGGGATCTCCGCCCTTCAGGCGAGCAATGGTCCCATCCGGCATTTCGCTGGCGAATTGCACCAACAGTTTGTTTATTTCGGATTGCTTGACCTTATGGTGCTGGGGCATCTTGCCCACATCCACCATTTTCGCCTTCGGATTGCACATCCCAAGAATGGCAGGCGAAACCAGACGGTCGTAAACGACTACATCCGCCTTTTCGAGAATCTCCTTGCCACGCAGGGTCAAGAGACCCGGATCGCCAGGACCAGCACCAATCAGATAAACCTTTCCAGACATCTGGTATAAAAATAAAAAAAAGCGCATGTCCGTAGGTCCGAACGCGCACTTAAGAAGGATTTTCCCTAGCCCCTAGATCCTAGACCCTGGCCTCTACATCATAATGTTCCTGCATGTAGGCCAAGGCCTTTTCGGGAGCCAGCGGCTTGCTGAAGTAGTAGCCCTGAATATAGCGGCAGCCTTCGCGTTTCAAGAACTGCAGCTGCTCTTCTGTTTCTACCCCTTCGGCAATCAGGTCCAGGTTCAAGGTGTTGGCAATGCTTATCACCATCCGCGCAAAGGTGGCGTCCTCTTCATCGTCGGCAATGTGGTCGATAAAGGACTTGTCCATCTTCAGGGTATGCACCGGATAGCGTTTGAGATAAGAAAGGGAGCTATAACCTGTGCCGAAATCGTCAATAGAAATCTGGAGTCCCATGTTGGAAAGGGTTCGCATAATGTCTATGGCCTTTTCCACCTCGCACATGGCGGTGTATTCCGTAATCTCCAGCTTCAAATTCTTGGGATTCAGGTGAGTTTCGGCAAGCACCCGCTTCACGTCGTCCACCATGTTATCTAGGGTGAACTGCTTTGCAGAGAAGTTTACGGCCACACGAATATCGGTGTACCCCATATCCACCCATTTCTTGGTCTGTTCGCAGGCCATCCGCAGAATCTGGGCACCCATAGGCACAATCAGACCGGTCTCTTCGGCCAGAGGGATGAATTCTGCCGGGGACACCACCCCATGTTCGGAATTGTTCCAACGAACAAGGGCCTCGAAACCGGACACTCTGTTTCCCTGCTCAATATCTACAATGGGCTGGTATACCAGCACGAATTCCTGGGCTTGTATGGCCCTGCGGATTTCGTACTCCAGCTTGTAAAGCTTCATAGCCTTTTCACGAATTCCACCTGCAAAGAACTGAATGCCGCCATGATTACCGCCCTTCTTCAAATCCCTGAGTACCGCCGTGGCATTAGAGAGCAAATCTTCTACGCAGTCCACGTCTTTGTTCACCACAACCGCCATGGACACGCTGATATAGAGTTCCCGACCATCCAACTGGATAGGCGTTTTCACCTTGTTGTGGAGACGCTTTACCGTGGGCATCAGTTCGTCATCGGAGCCTTTGCCTTCGATATCGTGAATCACTACGGCAAACACGTCGGGGCCGATGCGGGCCACGCAATCGTTGTTCCTGCAGGTGGAACGGATACGGTCAGAGACAATCTTCAGAACGTTGTCACCAAAATTCATGGAATAGGATTCGTTGATGGCCCCAAAGCTATCGATATCCAAGAGCACCACCGCGAAGGTGTAATCCGGCTTCTGGGCAGCCATATCCACATCTACCTTCAGCTTTTCCAAGAAGAACTTGCGGTTATACACACCGGTAAGGGCATCACGATAAGCGTAGAACTGGCGGTTGCTTTCCTCTTGTTCATGGGCGCCCGTAATGGAGCCGATAACGCGGATGGGCCTACCCTCTTCGTTACATTGCGGCCTGCCCGAAACAATGATTTCAGAATTTCCGTCTTTCGGCACATTCAAAAGCCGAAGCTTCGACGAGAAAGGCGCATTATCTTCCAGAGAACGAAAGAATTTCTCCTTAAAAACAGTCCAGTCGCTTTCCAGAACGGCATTCTTGAGGGTATCAAAGGAATCCACGATGTTCGCTAACGGAATATTCAAGAACTTTGCCACCCTGTTGGACCAATAGACCTTTCCCGTGGGCACATCAAAGGTCCAGAATCCGTCGGAGGACACGTCCACCAACATCTGGAACAATTCATCCTTTTCGGAAAGGTCCTTCTGGTAATCCCGGGCAGGAATCTGCTCTACCTTCTCGGGAATCTCCACATCATTACGAATTTTCTTTTTGTTCCCTTGGACCGGGAACCTGTAGAAAAGTGAAACATAGGCAAGAAAGATGATTGCGAAGAAATAGGGCACAAAGCCCATGGGTTTATCAGACAAATGAACAATATCTGGAATAAACGCGGCAAAAAGAAAGCACGCAAATAAAAGCGCAAAACGCAAAACAGAATGTTCGTCAAACAATCTCATATCATCCCTAATGGGGGGAATATAACTTAATATATCGGTTATTTGGGCGCACTGCGCAGTCCAACTCAAACTATTCCAATTTGGAATAGTTGCCGCTATTTCAGTTCTTCTAGCCTAGAATAAAGGCTGTAGAGCTTTTGGACCCCATTTTCCAGCCCATAGTAGTGCCTAATGTAAGGAATAAGTAAGGTTAGGAACAGGATATCCAGAGCCAAAACCAAGTACTCCGGCATCGCTACAAAAAAAAGGAATCCCCCCACCGTAAGCAGGGCAAAGAGAATCATGATCAATTCGTGGACCAGCCTTTCGTGCTGGAAAAAGCCGATATGTGTCCGAACCGAGAGCAATTCTTCGGACGAAAGGGGTGTCCCCCCGACAAGACGTTGCTCCAAATAGTTGGCGTAATCCTCTAGCTTCTTCAACATATCCTTCAATATATAGATTTTTTTCAAAAAAAATGAACATTTCGTCATTAAGAATATTATTTTCAGTGTATGGAGTCCCTAAAATTCAATTCACTCCCCGAATTGTTCTTTGCCACCTGCCATCGAGAGGATTTTGGCGGCTGGTACCAACGGCAAAACGGGGACTGGACTCACTTTTCAAAGGAAAGCCTGGAACGGGATACCCAGGCCTTGGCCCTTGCACTCCATAACCGCGGGGTTAAAGAGAAAGAAAGCATCGGAATAATCGCCGGAAGCTCCCCTTACTGGATAATGGCCGATATCGCCACCCAAATTAACCACGCACATGTAGTCCCCCTTTTTCCGAACATTTCCTCGGAAAATTTCGCTTTTCAATGCGAAGACGCTGTCGTACACATCTTGGTCATAAACAACATGAACGACCTAGATGCACCCCTGAAAGAAATCCTCACTAAATTCACCACAATTATCTGCATTGACGCCGCCTCTCCCCTCCCAGAAAACGGCATATACTGGGACGAGCTTTTGGCCGAAGGCTACGGGATGCTGCAAGACCCTGAAAATGCAAACTGGCTCCATCAGCAAATTGGGGCCATTTGTCCCGATGAACTTTTCAGTATCATCTACACCAGCGGATCCACCGGCAGACCCAAGGGTGTGGAACTTACCCACAGGAACATGCTCTCCCAAATTCAGAGCATTTTAGACCTTTATACCGTGGATCCAGAAAAAGACCGGTGCCTTACCATGCTGCCCGTGGCCCATGTTTTCGAGAGAATGGCAGTGTACTTCTATATCTTGAATGGCGCCACCATTTATTTTGCCGATTCCCCAAAGAACGCGGCCAGAATCATGACCGAAGTAAAGCCCTCTGTAATGATTGTGGTCCCGAGAATTCTTGAGCGGCTTTACGAAAGCATGACCGCAGCGGCAGACAAGGCCAGAGGACCTAAGCGGATCCTTATCAAGAGTGCCATCAAGCTAGCAAAACTAAACGACCCCACCAAAAAGCGCTGCCACGCCTTAAAGCTTTACGACAAACTGGTTTACTCCAAAATGCGTAGCGCCATCGGCGGAAACTTCAGGCTTATTATCTCTGGCAGCAATGCACTGAACAAGAGTATTCTCAGGTTTCTGTTGAACATCGGACTGCCCGTCTACGAAGGTTACGGCCTCACAGAATGTTCCCCTGTAGTCAGCGCTAACTGCGACCATGCCCTTGCTTTGGGCAGTGTGGGCAAGCCCCTAAAGCATTTGCAGGTAAAAATTGGCGAAAACAACGAGGTCATGGTGAAAGGCGACAGCGTGTTTACAGGCTACCACAACATGCCGGAACTCAACGCCGAAATCTTTACCGAGGACGGTTTTTTCAAGACCGGGGACCAAGGAAGCATAGACGAAAAAGGGTTTCTTTCCCTTACAGGCCGCATCAAGGAGCTTTTAAAGACCAGCACCGGCAAGTACGTAAGTCCAAACCCCATCGAACTAGAAATTAGCCGACATCCTCTGGTAGAGCAGGCTTTGGTTATCGCCAACGACCGGAAATTCGCCTCAGCGCTCATCTGGATCAACCCGGAAGGGGCCCGTCGTTTGCTCCGAATTTCCAAAGAGGACTTCCGCATGGATTTGGCATTAAAGTCCCTCCGTGTTAGAGAATCCGTATTCCGGCACATTAACCGCATCAACCGCAAGCTGAACCACTGGGAAAAAATATGCCGATGGGTCCTGATTGGGGACGAACTCACCATAGAGTCCGGATTGTTGACCCCCACCCTAAAAATTCGCCGAAAAGTGGCCGAAGAACGCTACGCCGACAAGATTGAAGGGATATACGAAACGCCAAATCCTGTAGCAAAGCCATAAAAATTTTTTCTTTGACATAATTGACAAGCGGATTTTTTTATTTTTTGCCCCGTGAACAAAAAAAGCAAAGGATAAATTATGGCTTATTTGAACAAAGTGATGCTCATTGGCAATATTGGTAAGGACCCTGAATTCCGCATGAGCCAGACCGGTGGACGCAAGCGCGTCTCCTTCTCCCTCGCCACCAGCCGTCGTTACCGCGACAACAACGGTGAACAGAAAGAACAGACCGACTGGCACAACATTGTGGGTTGGGGCAAAACTGCCGATATCATTGAGCAGCTTGGCGTACACAAAGGCATGAGCCTTTATGTAGAAGGCACCCTTACCAATCGCAGCTGGACCGACCAGAACGGCCAGAAGCGTTACGCTACCGAAGTCAACATGGACACCTTCCAGCTTCTTGGTCCCCGCACCCAGGGCGGTTCTCCTTCTTACCAGGGCGGCAATTCCTACCAGGGTAGCTCCAACAACTACAGCCAGCCTCAGGGTGGCGCTCCGGCATACGACGCCCCCATGCCCGAAGACGACGGCTCCGACCTCCCCTTCTAGCCCATGAACTCGGATGTAGCTGAAATTGCCCTGATGTACGTGCTCCCCCTGGGAGTCACGTTCATTACCATATTGCAGACGGCAGCCTCGGAATACCGCAGCCAGAAACTGGCGGGGGCATTCTTGTCCCTCATCGTCGTTGTCCTGGACTGCCTGTTCTACTTTAGCAAGAACTCCTTCATCGCCTACAACAACGACGGCGGACTTCTGCTCGCCTTCGGGAGCCTGTTCTTTTTTGCGATTCTCTACGTAATCAAGAGCGACGAGACTCCTGCGAAGGTGGCAAACATCCTTTTTGCCGTGCTAATGCTTGCAGGAATTGTGGGAATTTCTTACTGGGATAGACCTACATTGGTCATTACCTCCCAGTATTCCGCCGCAGACATTGCAGCCCAGAACGCCCTGTACCAGGACTACATCACCTCGTTCCAGAACGGGACTCCGGCCAAGGCTACAAAAAGCAAGGTGACCGGAACCCAGATCAGGAACTCTGGCGCAACAGGCGAAAACGTGCAGGGACAAAGGCCAGCAAAGCCCGCCACCCTTTCCGAGGGCGCAAAGGCCCGACTGGAAAGCTATATGGACGAATCCCGCACCGTCATGAAGCGCATGCAGGAGGTGGAATCGGCCATCAACGGCTTTGGCAAGCTGCCGCCAAATGTTTCAGAAGCAGACCGCGAAGAGTGGAGCCGCAAGGCCCTCGCCATCAGCAACAACGCCATGGCCATCAACAAGAAGGCTTTGGGGCTATTCCACCCCCACGAATCCAGCGAAGCCCATGCCGAGCTGATTCAGGCCACCGAAAGCCTGCGTCTTGCGGCCTATTCTCTCTACACCTACACCCTTCAAGAGAATGCAGCTGACCAGAAAGCTCAACTGCAGCAGGCGAAGGAACAGCTGGGTCAATCCAAGATTTTCCTGGACCGCTTTATCGCGGCCATCCAGGGACTCCTTACAAACTACAAAGAACAACCAGAAGAAAACTAAAGGTTAATTATGATTCGCAACGTAGCCATTATGGGTGCCACCGGCGCCGTCGGCCAGGAAATCCTCTCCATCCTCGAGGAACGCAACTTCCCGCTGCAGAGCCTGAAGCTCC
>CAMHDS010000002.1 GCA_946183925.1 uncultured Fibrobacter sp.
GTATGAACTTTACGTCTTTCATAGGTCAAGCCCAAACGGCTATCGATGGAAAGGGAAGGTCTTCCTTCCCCAGGGAATTCCGTCGTCAGCTTGGGCCAACCGAAGGGGATGAATTCGTGGTCACCCGTGGCCCGAACCAGACTCTCCGGTTGTTTACCTTGCCGGAATACGAAAAGTTCATGGCGGACCTGGACAGCCGGTCCGACCGCCGTCAAGCCGACCTAGTTCGGAGAGGCCTCGCTCCCACCGTGGTGGAGTTGGATGGCCAGAACCGCATTTTACTTCCAAAGATCTTGTTGGAGTATGCTGAGCTGAAGGGTGAAGTCCTTTACGTACAAGCTAGCGGTAAAACTCTTGAACTATGGAATCCGGAACGCTTCAATGCCAAGTATGGCCTGCAATCGGACGATGCGATTGCCGCATTCGATGCTGCGTTCTACGGAGAAGGTTTGACGGAGGGCGACGATGCAAAACGCTGACCTGCGTCAACCCGAATTACAGACAAATGAATTTTATCACGACCCGGTGATGCTTACCGAGTGCCTTGACGGGCTCCGCATCAGGCCGGACGGAACTTACGGCGACTGCACCCTGGGCGGTGGCGGACATTCCTTCGGAATTGCAAACAAACTAAACGAGAGCGGAACGCTTCACGCCTTTGACCGTGATGAGGAAGCCGTTGCTTTTGCCACCAGGCGCCTTGCGGGTGTAAAGTGCAAGTTCGTTGTGCATCCGGTGCGGTTCGGTGAACTGAAGAACGAAATCGCGCCGAACACTCTGGACGGAATCCTTTACGACCTGGGAATCAGCAGCCACCAGGTGGACGATTCCAGCCGCGGGTTCACCTTCGTAGGAAACAACCCGCTGGATTTGCGCATGGACCGTCGCGAAGGTGTTTCTGCCCAGGAATGGCTGAAGTCGGTGAGTGCCGACGACCTGGCCGCAGTGCTCCGGAAGAACGCCGACATGGACAGGGCTTTCAAGCTTTCTACCCGCCTGGTGGAGATGGCATCTGCGGTTACGGCCGAGGGTCGCGAGATTTTGCCGAATGACGTGAAGGCCGTTGTGGAATCGGTGTTCCCCGACAAACGGCGGGAAGTGAACGGCCTGCTGGCCCGTGTTTTCCAGGCGGTGCGCATGGAAGTGAACGGCGAGCTGAAAGAAATTGAAGATAGTCTGAGTGCCGCGGTGGATTGTCTGAAGGTGGGCGGCCGCCTGGTGGTGATGAGCTACCACTCGGTGGAGGACCGCTGCGTTAAGGAAACGGCGGCACGGTTCGAGAAGGCCTGCATCTGCCCGGAGAACTTGCCGGTGTGCGTGTGTGGCGGGAACCACCAGCGTCTGAAGAAGGTGAATCGCAAGCCGATTCTGCCTACGGAACAGGAGATTGCAAGGAACAGCAGGGCTCGCTCTGCGAAGCTTAGGATTTACGAGAGGGTATGAGCGGAACTGAGAAATTCAAGGTAGCGGCAACCAACAGGTCGATTTTTATAATCGTCTTTTGCGTTGTGCTTTTGGGAGCCCTGCTCCTGATGCTTCCGCTGTACCTGCAGAACCGCCTGAACAGCCTTTATGGCCAGTCCCGCATGCTCGAGAGGCAGGTGACCTTCTTGCAGCGCGACGCGCTCTTGCTGGAACTGAAGATCAACCAGATGTCTTCGCTGGAACGCCTGGCCGACTTTGCCGATAGCGCAGGGCTCGGGCTGTACGAGGTCCCGCAGAAGATTATGGTTCTGGAGGGTAAAGGTGAATAGATTCCCTCTTGAACCTCTCGGATTCCTGAAATGGATAGTGCTGTCCCTGGTGGTGGTGCTGACCTTGCAGACCTTCAACATCCAGGTGCTGAACCGGGAAGTGTACCAGAAGAAGACCATGAGCCTGGTGACCCGTTCCAAGAACATCTACGCCGAACGGGGTCAGATTATGGACCGCAACGGGGTGGTTCTGGCGGACAACTTCAGGGATACCGCCAACAAGGCCCTGGACTACAGCCGCGTGTTCTTGCAAGGGAAACTTGCCTCCCAGGTGATTGGCAAGCTGGACTTTAACGGTCATGGCGTCATGGGCGTGGAACGCGTGTTTGACGAACGCCTGAGCGGAAACGAAGGGTTCCGGGTGAGTGTGCAGGACGCCCACCGCCGTGAAGTGTATTCCCGTTCCGAAAACCTGGCGGAAGCGGTGCCGGGCAAGAACCTGGTGCTGACGATTGACAAGAACATGCAGGAACTGGTGGAAAAGGGCCTGAAGGATGGCGTGACGAAATACAGCGCCACCAGTGCCTCTGCCGTGGTGGTAGATCCTTACACCGGCGAAATCCTGGCCATGGCCAGTTACCCCACCTTTGACCCCAATTCCAAGACCCAGGGAATCGGCCGTGTGGCAAAGAACGAGATTGTCTCCATGTCTTATGAGCCCGGCTCCACCTTCAAGGTGGTTACCGCTGCCGCCGCTCTTGAGAATAATGTGGTGGACCCGGAAAAGGTGTTTGCAAACGAGGGCAAGAGCTGGAGCTGGAACCCGAGATCGGCTCCCATCAGGGATTCCCACGTGTACGGTGACATGAACATGACCCAGGCCATGGTGCAGTCCTCCAACATCGTGTTTGCAAAGATTGCAAACGAGGTGGGGGCGGACAAGCTTTACCGCATGGCCCGTAACTTTGGGCTGGGCATGAAGACTTCGGAGAATTTCTACGGCGAGGAATCGGGCAAGCTTTACCAGCCCTACGAACTGACCCGCGACGACCGCACCCTGAAAACCATGGGCTACGGCCACGCCCTGCTGGTGACGCCCATGCAGATGGTGATGGTCTATTCCACCATTGCTAACGGCGGCAAGTTGATGGAGCCCATGATCGTGAAGGAATGGCGCGATGCCAATGGCGAGGTGGTGGAAAAGAACGAGCCGGTAGAAGTTCGCCGGGTGATTTCAGAAGTGACCGCCGCAAAGATTCGCGGCATGCTCAGCCATGTGGTGAACGACAGCGACGGTACGGCGAAGCAGGTGAGGAGCAAAAAAATCCCTGACGTGATTATTGGTGGCAAGACGGGTACGGCCGAAAAGTTCAACCAGAAGACCGGCGAGTACGACAGCAAGCTCCAGGTGGCCTCTTTCATAGGGATGGTCCCTGTGGAGAACGCCCGCTATGTTTGCCTGGTTCTTGTAGATGACCCCAACTCCGACAAGGCCTACGGCCACGCCGGCGGTGTGACGGCAGGGCCTATTTTCCGCAATATCGTGGAAAGTATCTATTACCATCCGGCAATTTCTCCCTTGACCCACAAGCTGGCGAGAGTGCCTGCCGAGAACGGCTGCAACGTGGATTTTATGGGCATGACGGTGGCGGCTGCAAAGAAGATGGCTGCAGAACACGGATGCCCGGTGGAATTCAAGGGCGAAGGGGGCCGTGTGGTGTCCCAGCGTAGCGACGTGCTGGATTCCTTTGGGGTGGTGCTGAATCTTGGCGAGACCTCGGCCAGCAAGATGCCGAACCTGGTGGGGCTTTCTTTGAAGGAAGCCCTGGAAGTGATGGGCAATATCCGCATGAACGTGGAATTTGAAGGCAAGGGAAGGGTGGTTTCCCAGTCCCCCAAGGCCGAAACGGAACTTACAAAAGGTGCCACCTGCAAGCTGACACTGAAGGAGAAGGGCTGATGATTTCTGAAGGATTGATGCAGAACCTCCAAGTGACTGGACTTTGCGACGATTCCCGCCGGGTGAAACCGGGGAACCTGTTCTTCTCTATGCCTACGGAAGGGGCGGAAGAATTTGCCCAGAAGGCGCTTGACGCAGGCGCTGTCGCCGTGGTGGCCGAAATGCCCGCTCCCGAAAAGATGACCGCTAAGTGGATCCAGGTGATGGATGTGCGCAGGGCCCGTCTGGAAGCGGCAAAGTTTTTCTACAAGGATCCATTCAGTAAGCTTACCGCCCATGCGGTGACGGGGACCAACGGCAAGACCACCAGCGCCTTCTTGATGGACGCCATGCTCACTGCCGCTGGCCACAAGGTGGCCCTGTTGGGGACCATCAAGAACAAGATTGGCGAAAAGTCCGTGCAGGCGACCCTCACGACGCCGGGACTTTTGGACCTGTACGCCTTTGCCGCCTCTGCCGTAGAGGCGGGCTGCACCGACCTGGTGATGGAGGCATCGTCCCATTCCCTTTATCAGGGGCGCATGGCGGGAGTACTTTACAGGAGCGGCCTGTTCAGCAACCTGACCCAGGACCACCTGGATTTCCACAAGACCATGGACGCCTACTTTGAGGCGAAAAAGCTTTTGTTTACCCGTTACCTCGCCAGTGACGGTGTGGCTGTCATTAACGTAGATGATTCCTACGGAAAGAAACTATACGATTCCCTGACCGAGATTGAAGCGGGCCGCAAGGTGGCTGTCTCGCGTCTTGGAATCGTTAGCGCTAATGTGAAGCCCGAAGGCCCTGTCGAAAACACCGAAGACGGCCTGAAGATGCTGTTGCCCGCCATTAGCGGCGAGCCTTTCGAGACGCCCCTTTGCGGGGACTTTAACGTAGATAACGTGATGCTGGTGCTTTCGTGGGCGAAGGCTGTCGGTGTGCCGGAGGCGGCCATGCGAAAGGCCCTGGCAGGCATTCGGGTGCCGGGACGTTTTGAGAAGGTGTGGAACCGTAACGGTCGCCACGTGATTGTGGACTACGCCCACACTCCCGACGCGTTAGAGCGCGTGCTCTCTACCGCCCGCAGCCTTTGCAGGGGAAAACTCTCTTGCGTGTTCGGCTGCGGTGGCGACCGAGACAAGACCAAACGTCCCATTATGGGAGGCATTGCAGAAAGGCTTTCGGACAAGGCTTGGCTCACGTCAGACAATCCCCGTACCGAAAACCCCACGGACATTATCAACGATGTGCGGGCAGGCATGAAGACGGACAAGTTCTCTGTGGTGGAGAACCGTGAAGAAGCGATCTACAAGGCTTGTGCAGAACTTAAAGATGGCGATTGGCTCGTGATTGCGGGCAAGGGCCACGAGGACTACCAGATTATCGGAAAGACTAAACATCATTTTGACGACCGCGAGATTGCAGTAAAGGCTATGGAAAAATGCTGAAGTTGGATTTGACAATAGGTGAAATGCTGAAGATTCTGGAAACTGAACCTGTGGGAGTTGCTCCCAAGGTTCTGAAACGCAAGGTGAATCTCTGTATGGATTCTAGGGAAAGTGCCAAGGGAGTTGTCTTTTGGCCTATCAAGGGTGTCCGTTTTGACGCCCACAAGTTTGTAAACCAGATGGAAAAGGAAGGGGCGCTCATGAGCGTTGTAAACCAGACAGCCGTGGAAGAATACTCTACCCAAAACGAAACCTTCAAGGCCTACGCGCCTGTAGATGATACCACCAAGGCGTTGCTCAAGCTGGCCAAGGGATACCAGAGGCTTTTCAAGGTGAAGAAGGTGGCCATTACCGGAAGTAACGGCAAGACCACTACCAAGGAAATGGTGAAGGCGGTGCTTTCTTCCAAGTTCGTGACTCATGCTACCGCCGGAAACTTCAACAACCATATCGGCGTGCCCATGACCCTTTTCCAGCTGAAGCACAAGCACGAAGCCGCCGTGGTGGAGATGGGCACCAGCGGCCCCGACGAAATCCGCCCTCTTTCTCTGGCGGCAGAGCCCGACGTGGCGGTGATTACCAATATTGGCGCTTCTCACCTGGAACGCCTGGGCGACCTGGACGGTGTTTTCCGCGAAAAGATTACCATTACCGCAGGCCTCAAGAAGAACGGCACTCTGATTGTGAACGCCGATGACCCGAGGCTTTGCAAGGTGAAATCCACCAAAAATTACAAGGTGGTGACCTTCGGGCTTCGCCGTGGCGTGGTGAAACCCGAAAAACTTAGCTGGAACGAAAACGCCTGCGCCGACTTTTACGTGGGCCGCACCCATTTTGTGCTGAACGTGCCCGGAACCCATAACCTGTACAATGCCCTGGCAGCTATTGCCGTGGGCGAGGCCTTCCGTATCCCTAAGGCGGAAATCGCCAAGGTGCTCAAGAATTTCCGCGCCACCAACATGCGCATGGAAATCAAGAAGGGCGACGGTTTCAAGATTGTGTCCGACTGCTACAACGCGAACCCCTCTTCTACCCGTATGGCCCTGCAGACCATCGGTAACATGAATGTGGAAGGTAGCCGTATTGCGGTCCTTGGCGATATGTTGGAACTGGGCAAGGAATCCAAGGAACTGCATCGGAGTATCGGGGCGCTGGTTCCCGAAATGAACTTTGACTTGCTGGTGACGGTTGGCGAAGAAGCGAAGAACTATGTGAAGGGAGCGAAGGAAAAAGGCATGGCCTGCGTGGAACATTTTGACACTGTGCAGGACGCAATCGTTTTCCTTTCGGACGTGGTGAGCAAGGGCGACGTGCTCTTGGTCAAGGGCTCCCGCGGAATGAAAATGGAGCAGGTAGTAGATGCCCTGCTGAAACTTTCTCTGGTGTCCAAGGCTTAAAGGTATAAGGAACTGTCTTTAGATGAATAACATGCAGACCATAGGCGTAAACAAGTGGCTGTTGCTTGCAACGCTCTTGTTGATATGCTTCGGCATAGCCGTAGTTTATACGGCTTCTACGCCTCATGCCCTGCAACGGGGACTTTCTCCGGAATTCTACCTGAAGGCCCACCTGTGGAAGGTCCTTGCGGCCCTGGTTATCATGTTCGTTGTTTCGAAGGTCGATTACAGCGTGTGGATGAAGGGCTCCCGCGTGGTGTTCATTATCGGGGCGGTGCTTACGGTGGCGGCCATTGTGGCCGGCGGAAGCGTCAAGGGTGCCAACCGGTGGATTTGGGGAATCCAGCCCTCTGAAATCTTGAAACTGGGCTTGATTTCTTGGATATGCGCGAAACTTGCGGTGGCAGGTACCGAAATCAAGACCCTGAAATGCAGCTTGATACAGCCGGCGATTCCCTTCGGGATTTCGGCAATTCTCCTGGCCCTGCAGCCGAATTTCTCTATGTTGCTCCTGTTTGCGGGCATCACCCTTGCGGTTTTGTTTGTGGCGGAGGCCCGGTTCAAGTACATCGCCATCTCCCTTGCGGCATGTATTCCGGTGGGCCTGATCGTGCTTTTGATCAAGTCCCATACTTCCAAGCGCCTGATGGCGTTCTTCAATCCGGCGGAGAACCAGAATTCGGCCTACCAGGGAGAACACGCTCTTGAAGCTCTCGGGAACGGAGGATTTTTCGGGACCGGCTTCGGCATGGGCGTGCAGAAGCTGGGCTACCTGCCCGAGGCCCACAAAGACGTGGTCTATGCGGTAATAGGCGAGGAGTTCGGCTTTGTGGGGACTTTTGCCATTCTCCTTCTTTTTGGAATGTTGTTCTACCAGGGCTTTGAAATCGCCCGCAATTCTTCTAGCCGTTTCGGAAAGTACATGGCGGTGGCTTTGACGATTTCCCTGTTCCTGAATTTCTTGGTGCATGTCTGTGTGAGTACGGGGCTTTTCCCCACCACAGGGCAGCCCTTGCCTTTCCTTAGCTTTGGCGGAACTAACCTGATTTTCTCGGCCCTGTTCATCGGGATTCTCTTGAACATCTCGAAACCGGGAACAGGCACGAAAATCTGGGAACCCTATATGAAAAACGGGGACAAGACGGATACTCGCCCCCGTACGGACTATGAAACTTCAAGGAGTGGACGATGAAAAAGTTCCTTTTTGTGTGCGGTGGAACCGGTGGACACATTTTCCCGGCTGTGGCTATTGCCGAAAGCCTCAAGAAGATGGGAGTCGAAGACATTACCTTTGCCGGTCGTAAGGATTCTATGGAAGAACGCTTGGTGGCGGGCAACTGGCCCTACGAATACATTACCGCGGAGCCCCTCCATCGCGGTCCGTTCCTCAAGAACCTGGCGCTGCCCTATAAGCTGCTCAAGTCCCTGTCCCATGCCAAGAAGGTGATCCGCAAGGTGAAACCCGATGTGGTGGTGGCGACGGGCGGTTACGTTTCGCTCCCGATTGTTCTTGCTGCAGGCAGCATGGGCATCCCCGTTTACCTGCAGGAACAGAATGCGGTGGCGGGAATTGCAAACAAGATGGGCGCTCGCTACGCAAAGACCGTTTTTGTGACCTCCGAAGATGCCGCCAAGTATTTCCCTGCCGGAAAGACCATGATTTTCGGAAATCCTGTTCGCGAATTGCCCGCCGAAGACAGTTTGGAACGCCCCGTGGAATTTCGCGAAGGCAAGAAGGCCGTGTTTATCGTTGGTGGCTCCCAGGGAGCTGTGGGTATCAACACGAAAATCGAGGAAAGTATCGGCCGGATTACCGGAAACGAGGATGTTTCCGTGGTGTGGCAGGTAGGTGTCAAGAACGTAGATGACATTACGGGTCGTCTGGGAATTCTGCCCAACGTGTCGGTGAAGGGATTTTTGAACGGCATCTATGCCTACATGAAACATGCGGACCTGATTATCAGTCGTGCAGGGGCATCGGCCCTGGCAGAAATCCTTGCCTTCGGCAAGCCCTCTATCTTGCTTCCGTTCCCACACGCTACGGCAAACCATCAGGAGCACAACGCACGTGCCGTTGAAAAGGCGGGGGCTGCCTTGGTGGAGCTGGATAGCGACGAGAATCATTTGTGGGACAAGGTGGAATCCCTGCTGTTCGATAGCGAGAAGCTTGCCAAGATGGCAGCTGCGGCAAAGAAGCTTGGAATGCCTGATGCGGCCGACAAGATTGCAAAGGTGATTTTGGAAAAGGAAAGTGCATAATGCAGATTAATGATTGTAAACGTGTCCGTCGCTTGCATATGGTGGGTATCGGTGGTGCCGGTATGTCCGGTATCGCAGAAGTCCTTCACGAGAACGGCTTTGTGGTGACCGGCTCGGATATGAGCGAGGGCTCTGTCATTGACTACCTGAAGCACCTGGGTATCCGCGTGGATAGCAAGCACGAGGCCAAGAATGTGGAAGACGCCGACCTGGTGGTTTACTCTTCTGCCATTCCTTACGACAATCCCGAGCTGGTAGAGGCTCGTGCCCGCCGCATACCCGTGATCCGCCGTGCCGAAATGCTTGGCGAACTCATGCGCATGAAATACACCTTGGCCATTTCCGGTACACACGGCAAGACCACCACCACTTCTATTGTCGGAGAAATCTGGGAAGCGGCGGGTCTTGACCCCACCATTATCGTTGGTGGCGTGGTGAAGGGCAAGGGAAGTGGCGCAAAAGTGGGCAAGGGGGATTACCTCATTGCCGAAAGCGACGAGTTTGACCGCAGTTTCCTCTCCATGATGCCCAGTTCCGCTATCGTGACCAACATCGATGCCGACCATCTGGACACTTACGAAAATATCGACGAGATCAAGGAAGCCTTTGTCCAGTTCGTGAACAAGATTCCCTTCTACGGACAGGCCATCCTTTGCATTGACGACCCCAACGTTCAGCAGATTTATTCCAAGGTGCGCAAGCCGGTGATTACCTACGGGTTCTCCCGCCAGGCCAAGTACCATATCGATAACCTCCGTTTCGAGAAGGGCTACCCTCATTTTGAAATTTTCAACGACGGAAAATCTCTCGGCGAATTCCAGCTGCAGATTCCGGGGCGGCACAATGTGCTGAACGCCACTGCTGCCGTGGCCCTTGCCATGGAAGAGGGAATCGACGTGGAAGTGGCAAGACGTGCCGTGGCCGCATTTGAAGGCGTGCAGCGCCGCTTTGAATTCTTGGGTGAAAAGAACGACGTGCTGGTGTTCGACGATTATGCCCATCACCCCACGGAGGCGACGGCTACCCTGCAAGGTTTCAGGGACGCATTCCCGGGCCGCCGCGTGATTGTGGCTTTCCAGCCCCACCTATTCTCCCGCACCAGGGATCAGCACGACGCCTTCGGGAGCGCTTTTGCCAACTGCGATGTGCTGCTGTGTACCGACATTTACCCTGCCCGTGAGCGGCCCATCGAAGGCGTGACCGGAGCCCTGGTTTCTGAAAGTGCCCTTGCCTTTGGTCACCGGAACGCCCGCTTTGTGGGCGATCAGATGAACCTGCTGCCTATTTTGAAAGAAGAACTCAAGCCGGGTGACGTGGTGGTGCTGATGGGCGCCGGCAACATTTGGAAACTGGGCCAGAAGATTTTGGAGGAATGTATTTGAGTCCTAAAACCACATTCCTTGGACGCCGTATAGGCTACAACGAGGAAAAGCGCAAGCGTACCCGTGCCATGAAAATCAAGAATGGCGCGAAGAAAAGCTTGGGCTGGTTTAAGCGTCGTGGCTGGATTATCGGTCTTGTGCTGGTAATCCTTGCTACCCTCGCGTGGACGAACCGTTTCTACCTGCAACGTTTTAACCCCATGGAACTTCGGCACCTGCAGTATATCGATATTGAAGGTAATCGCATGCTCACCTGGGAAGACGTGGTGCAGAATGCCCAGGTGGAACCTGGAATGCTCCTGTCCGAAGTGTTCGAGGATTCTGTAGAGAAAAACTTGATGCAACTCCCCCTGATTCACAAGGTGACGGTGGAAAAGCATTTTCCCTCTTCCCTCACCATCAAGGTGCAGGAATCCTCGCCTGTGGTGGCGTATTTCCAAGGAAGCCATGCTACGGTTTATTCGGAACGGGGGCTTCTCTTGCCCATGTCCACCTCTACGGCGTTCCATTTGCCGGTGGTAGATTCTATGGCCTTTGAACGTATTGCGGATGTGGCGTCTCACCTGCAAAAGCTCAAGCAGGAAAATGCCGAACTTTACGGTCTTGTATCTCAGGTATCCTGGAGCGATGAGCACCGGGCATACGAAGTGTTCTTTAGCGATGTGGGCTACAAGGTTCTGTTCCCCGAAAGGGAATGGGATAGTAATCTATGGACCTTATACGAATCGGTGAAGCGCGGGTTCCCTCAGGACATGAACTGTGCCGGGGAGGTGGATTTGCGTTTTGCAGGTTTCTTGTACATAAGGAATTTTGACAAGAGGTGTGTCAATGGATGACAACAACAACGAATTGAGAAAAGAAGATCTGGTTTTCGGTCTCGACATCGGGACTTCCAAGATTAACCTGTTCGCGGGAGCCATGAACCCCGACAACACGGTCCGGATTCTTTGCTGCGGGGCCTTGCCCTTGAAGCGTCCTGACGAGATGGACGATGTGGTGGAAACGCTGCAGAATGTCATCAGGCAGCTGGAACCCTTCATCGATTTCGATGTTCGCGATGTCTACGTAGGCATTGCCGGAAGCCACGTGTCCTCTGTCAATTACAAGGGCCTGATTACGCTCCCTACCGGAGAGGTTCGCGAAGTGGATATTGAACGGGTCAAGAACCTGGCGAGCACCATCCCGGAATCGGCGGGGCAGATCCTCCATGTGTTCCCCGGAGAATACACCCTGGACGACCAGGCAGGAATCCGCAATCCGAAGGGGCTTAACGGTCGCAGGCTCAGCGTTGACGTTCAGGTGGTCACCTCCCGCCCGAATGCCATCCAGAACCTGGACAAGAGCGTCACCCGCGCAGGCCTTCATGTAGAAGAACTGGTGCTGGAACCTTTGGCCGCCGCCTCGGCAGTACTGACCGATGACGAACGCGAGTTGGGCGTAGCCCTCATTGACATTGGAGCGGGTTCGGCCGACATCGCCGTATTTGTGGGCGAGTCCGTGCGCTATACGGCGTCTCTGGACGTGGCCGGAAACGCCATTACCAGCGATATCAGCAAGTGCCTGAGCGTGCCTATTTCTCTTTCGAAGGCAGAAGATATCAAGAAACGTTACGGCACCTGCCGCCTGAACAACCTGATTGAAGATGAGACTTTCCCGGTTCCAAGCGTTGGTGACCGTGGAGATGTCCCATGTTCCCGTAAGCTTTTGACCCAGGTGATTACGGCCCGTTGTGCAGAGATCTTCAAGCTTTTGCAAAAGGACCTGGTCAAGCACAATATGGATGTGCTGCTGAACGGTGGTATTGTTTTGACCGGTGGCTGCTGCGCCCTGGACGGTATCGATACCGTGGCCGAAAAGGTGTTTGGCAAGTCTGTGCGTATCGGCCACCCTCGGGAAGTCGGTGGTGTGCAGAGCTATTCCAATCCGTCTTACGCCACAGGAATCGGGCTGTTGCTGTATGCTGCGAAGCAGCGCCGCAGGGACAAGCGTCGCGAGACGGGCAAGCAAATTTCGGTATCCATGAAAAAGAGCCTCCAATGGTTCAAGGATGTCCTTAAAACGTATTTCTAAAACAAAAACAACCACTCACAACAGGGAGACAAACTATGAGTGAATTCGACATAACCCCAACCTCACACATCCTGATGGATGATTCAACCCTCAACAACGCGAAGGTCAAGGTCTTTGGCGTGGGCGGCGCCGGTGGCAACACCGTGAACCGCATGGTGGACATGAATATTGAAGGCGTAGAATACTACGCCGTCAATACCGATGCCATGGCTCTGGACCTGAGCAAGGCTGACCACAAGATCGCCATTGGCCAGAAGACCACCAAGAATCTTGGCGCTGGAGCAAAGCCCGAAGTGGGTCGTAAGGCTGCCGAAGAGAACGTGGACGACCTGAAGGAAGCCATGAAGGGTGCTGATCTGGTCTTTATCACTGCCGGTATGGGTGGTGGTACGGGTACGGGCGCTGCACCGATTGTGGGTGCCGTGGCTCGGGAACTGGGTATCCTCACGATTGCCGTGGTGACCAAGCCCTTCCGCTACGAAGGTCCTGTCCGCAAGCGTAATGCCGAAAGCGGTATCCAGGCTCTGAGAAAGGCTGTGGACACCATGATTGTGGTGGACAACAAGAAACTCGCCGCCACCGTGGAAAGCACAGACAAAAAGATGACCTTGGAAAGCGCCTTCAAGTTCACCGATGAAATTCTCGGCAACGCTGTTCGCAGCATTTGCGGTATCATGTTCCGTCATGGCCTTATCCATGTGGATTTTGCCGACGTGAAGACGGTTATGTCCAATGGCGGTGCCGCCCTTATGGGTACGGGCATTGCCGAAGGCGAAGGTCGCGGCGTCAAGGCTGTGGACCTGGCCCTTTCCTCTCCGCTTCTGGAAGAAGTGAACGTGGAAGGTGCTTCTGGCGTGCTGGTGAACGTTTCCCATGGCGAAAACTACTCCATGCTGGAACACGAAGAAGCCCTGGACCACCTCTACGAAGCCGTTGGCGAAATGGGCGACCCGAACATTATCGTCGGCGACATCCTGTTGCCGGAACTGGGCGACAAGGTGAGCATCACCGTTATCGCGACCGGCTGCGGTGGAACTTCTGGTTCCGAGATGAAGCCCATGTTTGCAAGCGCTGCCGACGTGCCTATGGCCCCTGCCGCTCCCAAGATGCAGGACCTGGTAAACTCCATCGGCGGTCCGGCCAGCTTTCAGCCGGCCCAGCCTGTAGCAGCGACTCCGCGCCCGACGGCCACCAACTTTGTGGCTCTTGCACAGCCTTCAACGGTTGCCATGCCTGCCGGTGAATCCCTGACCATTCCCATGGACACTGTCCCCCAGGCTCCTGCCGCAGACTTTGCCTCTGCACAGTTCAACGCCCAGGCTCCCGCCTTCGAAGAGAAGATGATGCCCGAAGGCATTGCCACGGCAACGCTCCCTGAAACGGAAGAAATGCCCGGCATTGCCGACATGGACCAGCTTTCTAACGGTGACTATGGCACTCCGGCTTACACCCGCCAGACCATGGCCGAAATGCCTGCCCGCGAAGTGGAAGAACCCCGCAACACGAACTATGCCGAAGGCTCCTTGAAGACCAACGGCGTGGATTACGATGTGCCGGCTTTCCTCCGCAACGGTGGATTCAAGCTGGATTCTTTCTAGTCCTTAACTAACACACACACCGGATACGCGCAAGCGTATCCACCACAACACGAGGGATCACCTGGGTCTCCCTGCCTGGGTGGTCCCTTCTTGTATCGAAGACAAAGTCTTCGATACAAGAAGGTTTTTAATGACCGCTCGCGCTGGAAGCAGGTGTTGCTTTTTAGGGCTGGCGATCGCTCTCGCCTCCACAGCCGATTAATATCGGCTGCTTCGGCTCACATGATGATCATAATACGACTCGTTAGTATGAGTCCCCGTAGACGCAAGAAGTATTATAAGACCGCTCCTTCGTTGTTTGTGGGGCGGCATCTCCGGAATCTCAGTCGCTCTCGCGACCACGACTCATTAATATGAGTCGTTTGTCGCTCACGAAGGCCGCTTGCGCTACTCTTGTCATGCCCGGCTTGACCGGGCATCTCCTTTCAAAGTCCACAACCCTCCCGCCATCGCTTTTTTCTAGATTATTCGTGTATGGGTGCAATTCGCTCCAAATTTGCGATTTTGACACTGGCGGCAGCCTCCCTGGGTCTGTCCGTTTCAGCCTATGGCGAAAACGGCTATTTTCAGATAGGAACGGATTTCGATATCGGGCTCAATGGTGGGCCTACGGAGCCCACCTTCGCCGTTGATACAGCTGATTGGTTTGGTCGCAACTGGCGGGGACTCCGCATCCCGCTGGAAAACGCCCGCAGCTACGAAGAGTCGATTCACCCCTTCTTTACACTTAGCTTCCGCGCTGGCTACAAGGATTTCCAGGTGCTCTTGGAAGCGCCCCTCCGCAAGGATCTGGAAGCCTGGTACCAGGACGACTGGAAAACGAATTTCACCTACAGGCCCAGCGAGCTGGACATCAACGTGCCCAACAACGCCTACGCCAAGTGGACTAACGGTGTGGGCTTCGTGCAGTTCGGCCGCTTCAGCCCTGACGATCTGAAAATCTCCAAGAACGACATCCTGATGGGCGGCGCCCCTTACCACGACGGTGTCCACTGGAAATTCGCCCCCGGCATTTTCCGTTACGATTTCATGCTCAGCTCCCTGAACCCTTGGCTCTTCGGCGATGTGACGGACCACTCTACGGGCTGCCCGCCGGTAGGTACCGAGGCTTACGATCAGAAATGCACCGACCCCGGCCGGCAGGTAAGTAACCAGCGAAACCGCACCTACACCGACAACGTCAAGAACCTGGTGTTCCACCGCTTTGGCGTAGAGACTAACAAGTTCTGGGCCTATGTGGTGGAGCAGAGCATGGTGGGGGGCAAGGCTCTGGAATTCCGTTCCATCAGTCCCTTCATCTATTGGCACGACAACTACGCCACGGGTTACACTTCTGCCATGACCTCCTTTGAACTGGGCTACAAGACCGCTAACGGGGCCAAGTTCTACGGGCAGATCAACATGGAAGACATCAACAGCCCCGTAGGCGAAGACGACGACAAGGGCACCAACCGCTCCATATTGAACTACATAGCGGGCTATTTCCATCAGGTCAAGACCAACCGCTTTGGCGAATACTCTTGGCGTTTCGAGGTGGTCCGCACCGACCCTGCGGCCAACAACAGCAGGCTTCCGCTCCTGAAGTACACCAGCCGCCGGAACTACCGCAGTAACTACCGCGAGCAGGGCGACCCCGGTTACGCCGACGCCTATTTCGTGGACTATCCCGTCGGCTACCGTCGTGGCGCAGACGCTCTGGATCTGTGGCTGGAACTGGGGTGGGCCTATGGCGACCATTCTCTCGCCATTACGGCGGCATGGCTCCGTCAGGGCGACAAGGAACTCTATACCGACTATGACATTGCCGTAGGCGTAGAAGGCGCCACCTCCGGCGTGGAAGAAGCCCAGTACGTGCTAGACATTCAATACCGACTCAAGTTCAACGAATGGCTGCGATTCTACCTGGGCGGCGGAGGCCGCAAATACGAGAACCTGGCCAATATTCCGCACAAAGACGGCATGGATGGCTGGATCCGCTCGGGAATCCAGCTCCAGTTCAACCCCGTAGATACGAAGTTCTAGCGTCGCCTAACGCACCACCAGGGCAGCTAGCGCTAGTTCCTGGCTAATACGGGTGGAGCATTTTCCGCTTTTGATTTCAAAGTCCAGGTCGGCGAGCCTGCGGATGACCCGGCAGAGCAGCGGTTTTCCCCAGCGTCTTGCGCATTCGGGAGCCTTGCCCTTCACGTTGAAGATAAAGTCGTTCTTGCCCAGTTCGGCGGCGGCGTCTTTGGGGGTCATGCCTTTTGCGAGCAGGGCCGAAAAGTTCATCAGGTCCACGGCGTAGTAGTACAGCGACGCCACGATTTGCACCGCCTGCACGCCGTTGTTGAACATTTCGTTCAGTTTTTTGGCGTAGGCCTTGCCGTCACGCATGCCGAAATAGTCGTTGATTTCGTAGGCCACGATTTTCCGCTGGGAAACCACCATGGTCTTGACCAGCTCCAGGTCAATTTTCTTGCAGTCCGGCTGGAACAGGAGAATCTTTTCGACTTCTTCGCACACCAGCTTGGTGTCGGTGCCCAGGGCTTCGGCCAGGTACTGGCAGGCATCCTTGTCGATGGCCTTCTTGAAATGGGAGGGGATGACCGAGGCAATCCAGTCGGCCATCTTGTAGGACTTGGGCTCGTCGTATTCCTTCTCGATTTCGCCCACCTTTTTCAGTGCCTTGTAGAGTTCCGTGTTGGCGGCGAGAGTCTCGAAATCCAGCAAGAGCTTGCACTGGGGGCCATGCCCCAGCCACTTGGCCAGGGCTTTGGTGTCGTCTGCCTTGAGGGCTTCGGCCTTGCGCACCACTATGGCCTGTTCCGGGCTGAACATGGACACGGAGTCGCAGGCGGTCATTACCGCTTCGGCAATGGAAGGGATGTTCGTGTCCGTGGCGTACAGGATCTGCTTGGAAAGAGGGTCGTCTTTCCGATCGCCTAGGGCATCGGCAATGAATTTCTCGATGCGGATGTCCTTGGAAAACTGGTCCTTGCCAATGAGGGCTACAATCATCTCTGTCCCGGCGGCGGTACTGTTCGCCCTACTTGAAGTCGATGATTTCGAAGTTATTCACGCCCTTGGGGGTGGTGACTTCTACCTTGTCGCCCCGCTTTTTGCCCATGAGGGCTGCACCGATGGGACTCTTGAAACTGATTTTCCCGTTGAGGGCGTCTACGCTTTCGGGGGACACCAGCTGGTACACCACGTCCCGTTTGGTCTTAAGGTTCTTGACGGTGACGGTGGCACCAAAACGGATGGTGTCGGAAGAGGCGTCAAAGGCCACCACTTCGGCACGGGCCAGCTGGTCTTGCAGCTTAGGCAGTTCCACGTTGTCGATGGCGGCGAGCCGCTCCTTGGCGGCGTGGTATTCGGCGTTTTCGCTCAAATCGCCCTGTGCGCGGGCGTCAACCAGTTCCTGCAGAACGCGTGGGCGTTCCACATTTTTTAAATTATTAAGGTCCTTGACGAGTTGGTCGTAGGCTTCCTGTGTAAACGGGATTTTCTTTTCCATGCTCTACAAGGTAAAAAATTTACCGGCGTTTTGGGGAACGGCAGTTCCCGAAGGGCGCCTTTTGCAGGAGTCGATATGTACAATCTGTTGGAAAATGGCGGTGTGTGTTCCCCCAAGGGCTTCACGGCATCTGGAATCTGCGCAGGCATCAAGGCCAGCGGCAATGCCGACATGGCACTTCTCAAGAGCGAAAAGGCCGCCCGCTGTTTTGCGGTGTTTACCACCAACAAGGTGAAGGCCGCCCCGGTGCTCTACGACAAGGCCGCCCTGGAACATGCCCATTTTGCAACGGCTGTGGTGGTGAACAGCGGAAACGCCAACGCCTGTACCGGCGAACAGGGCTACAAGGATGCCGAACGCATGGCTACCCTTACCGAAGAGGCCTTGAACCTTGCGCCCAAGAGCGTGCTGGTATGCAGCACCGGCGTGATCGGCCACCTGATGCCCATGGACAAGATTGAGGCGGGAATCCCCAAGCTGGTGGAAAAGCTCCACGCCGACGCCTCCGAGGAATTCGGCCGCGCCATCCTCACTACCGACCTTGCCCTCAAGAGCCACGCGGTAGAAATCCATACCGAAAAGGGCGTGGTGACCATCGGCGGCGCCTGCAAGGGCTCGGGTATGATCCACCCTAATATGGCCACCATGCTTGCCTTCATTACCACCGACATTTCGCTCCCCATCGATTTCTTTGCCGAATTCCGTGCGGACATCGCCGATTCCTTTAACGCCATCACCGTCGATGGCGACACCAGCACCAACGACACCTGCATCTTGCTGGCCAACGGCATGAGCGGTCTGCGCTACGAAGACCTGAGCCTCTCGGAGCAGGGCGAGTTCCGTGCGGCCCTGATGCTTATCATGCAGAGCCTTGCCAAAGACATCGTGCGCGACGGCGAAGGCGCTACCAAGCTGATTGAGCTGCGCATCGAAAAAGCCGAAAGCCACGAAGAAGCTCTCCGCATGGCCCGCTTCATCGGAACATCGAACCTTGCGAAATGCGCCATGTTCGGCGAAGACCCCAACTGGGGCCGCATTCTCAGCAGTGCGGGCAGTAGCGGCTGCAACATGGTGGCCGAACACACGGACCTGTACTTCGGCGACGTGAAGGTGCTTGAAGGCGGACGCCCGCTCCAGCTCGACGAAGCCCAGACGGCGGCACTCCATGCGGTGGTTCGCCAGCGTGAATACAAAGTAACGCTTGTGCTGAACATCGGTCAGGCATCCGCAAGCGCGTTCACCTGCGACCTGAGCTACGGCTACGTAAAGATCAACGCGGAATACACGACCTGATTAGTTGTGAGTAATCAGTTGTGAGTTTTGAGTAACTCGTTACTCACGACTCATAACTCATTTCAGGCACCTCAGGCTTGCCCCGTGTTCGGGATTGAACTTCTCGAAGGTGACGTTGTCCTTGTTGTGGTGGAATACCACCACTTCGCCTTCGGCGGTCCAGAAGTAGGCCTTTTTCCCGGCGGTATCGAACTTGCGCTCCTTCAGTGGCACGTCGCTCTTGGCGAAGTGGGCTCCTCCCGCTTTTACGCCAAAGCCCAGCTCGTCCTTGCCGTTGCCGTAGTTGTTGGAGCCTTCTGTAACGGGGTCCCAGCCGAAACCGGCCTTCAAGGCCAGGGCGGGCTTGTTGCCTGCGGCGGCAATCAGCTTCTGCCATTCTTCTTTGGTGGGCATGTGGAATCCGTCCATGCAGGCGGTCTTCGCGCTTTCGAAATTGTAGAGGCGGCCCCAGTTGTTGCATTGCATGCAGAGGGAGCCTGCCGCCGGGGCGTAGTTCAGGTTTTCTGCGGTCCAGAGCTGGTCGCCGATGCGGACCCATTCGTAGGCGATACCGTCTCGGGGGTCCTTGTAGCTGCCGTTAGTGGCGGGGTCGCCGCTTTCATCGAAAACTTCCCCAAATTCCACCTGCTTGTTCTTCTGGTACAGGGCCTTGGAGGCGAGCTTCCCGTTCTTGTGGTAGCGGAGCACCGTTCCTTCGATGTAACCGTCGGCATAGGGAATTTCCGATTTCAAGGTGCCGTCTTCAAAGTATTCCTTGGTAAGGCCTTCCCGCCGGTCTTCCTTGTAGGGCGTTTCCCGCTTCAGCGTGCCGTTCTCGTAGAACTCCTTTTCCAGGCCTTCGCGCTTGTCGTTTACGTAGGTGGTTTCGAACTGCACCTGGCCATTGGGGTATTTTTCCACCCGCACGTCTTCGCAACCCGCGACCAAAAAGGCGATAGAAGCCGCGAGCCCTGCGGCAAAAATTTTACGAGAGATTTTGTTCATGTCTTACTCCTTCGAAAAAACTTTCCTAACCATCAAAACGTCTTATTACCTGCAACCTTCACGCCTCACAACTCACGACATTGAGTTATCAGTCGTCAGTTTTCAGTCATCAGTATATAATTTGGCGCCAAAGGCGCGACTATAAGAACTCACAACTCACAACTGACAACTCATTACTAATCTTGTGCCCCGAGCCTCGCGCCTCAAAGCATCTTGTGACCAGCGACCCCTAGATCCTAGCCCCTAAATCCTAGCCCCTAGATCCTAGCCCCTAGATCCTAGCCCCTAAATCCTAGTCCCTAGATCCTAGCCCCTAGATCCTAGCCCCTAAATCCTAGCCCCTAAATCCTAACCCCTACAACCTAAAACACTATCTTCCCGGCGGTCCCGAGAATCCCGATAATATAGAGCATGCCGTCGTAGTAGCGCCAGAATCGGAAGGGCACCGACAGGTTCGAAAGATCCCGCACGAACCCGTGGATCAGCGGATTTTCGGAATCAAGCACCTGGGTGGCGGCGGCATTCATGGCGATTACGCCCGGAGTAGCCTCGCGCCCCTGACGTGGGAAAGGACTTCCATCGACGGAATAGTCCGCTAGGTAGGGCCGCCTGCTTTCGAAGAAGTTCAGGAGCCGCTCGCAAATCTGCTTCTCCCGCTCGTCGGCGCGGAACAGCGTGTAGTCGAGGCTCAGGTTCAGGGCCACACGCCAGGCGTCTCCGCTGAAACAGTTACTTTCGGGGAACCAGGGCATGGATTTGGGCGTGCCGTCGAATTCCGAGTAGTCGGCGCAGAGCCCCGTCTCCGGGTGTGCGGCATGCGTCAAGTATTCCACGCTCCGCTTGGCGATTTCGTTCCACTCGTCGTCGCCGGTGGCTTCGGCGAACATGCGGTAGAACGCCACGGTATGGTAGCTGGGGTCGGTAAAGTCGTTGCCCAGCACAGGGGAGAACCGCACAATTCCCATCTTCGGGTCAATGATGGGGCCTACCAGCTCGTTCACCTGCTTGTGCCGCATCATGTTGATGAGTTCCACCGCCGCCTGCTTGTAGTCGTCGCGACCGAACCGCTTGGCGGCAATCAACAGGGCCGCCGCGATGTATTCTTCGCCGTCGGGGGCGGACCCGGGATCCATCATGGAAAAGTCGGTGGTGGAAACCTGCCAGGAATAGAAACCCTGGTGCGGGCCGCCCGCATTGTACAGGTAGCGCTTGGTGAAGCGCCACAGTTTTTCGAAAAGTTCCGGATGGTCGGTGAGGGCGGTGACGAACATGCCGTAGCTCATGCCTTCGGAACGGATGTCGTCGTGCCCGATATCCACGATGTAGGCCATGTCGTCGGAGGCTTCAAAGCAGATGCGCTCGTCGATAGGGTCGCCTTCGAAAAGCTTGCTGTAGGCGTTCTGCAAAAGCTGGTCTGCAAAGTTCGGGCCGTAACCCGCCTCCACGAACATGTCACGCGGCTTGAATCTTTCCATAAAAAACTCCGGTATTTACCCAGAAAGGTAATAAAAGGTGTATTAATTCGGAGTTCGGAATTCGGAATTCGGATTTTTTTTGAGTGCTTTGAAATCGTAATTCCGAAATCCGAATTGAAAAGGGGGAGGCCTCCCCCTCGGCCGAGCTGTGTCTCGGCCTACCCCTTCGCCTAGGGGGCTATGCCCCCTAAAACCCCTAAAAAACGCCTAAAATGGGCAGTTTAGTGATGTAAATGAAAATTTACTTGTTTTTGTTTTTTTTTTTTTACATTCAGTATCGCAAACTGGATGGTTATATGGAAATGTCTTTATAACAAAGGGGAAATATCCATGCGTCTAGAGAAGTCAATTAATGGATTGTTCGTCTTTTTAAGTGCCTGTGCGTTGCTTCTCGTAGCCTGCGGAGATTCCGGCGGTGGCAAGGAAGCCTTGACACCCGAAGAGGCCGGCGTGGAGACCATCGAGGACTTGCCTAATTGCAGCAAGGCCCGCGAGGGCGATTCTGTGCTCGTGGAAGAAGATTCCCTGTCCTATGTATGCCGGGGCGGCAAGTGGACCCCTGCCGAATCTGCCGATGGTGATTCGACAGACCCCGCTCCCGCAAGTTCCTCTGCAAAGGATTCCCTGCAAGAATCCCTTGCTGGCGGCGTGCAGACCATGGACGACCTGCCCAACTGCAGCAAGAACCGCGAGGGGGATTCGGTGCTTGTGGTCGAAGATTCCCTGACCTACATCTGCCGGAGCGGCAAGTGGGAAGAAAAGAAGTACCTGATAGACTCCGTCAAGACCGAAGATGACCTGCCCGCCTGTACCAAAGGTCACGAGGGGGATTCCGCCTACGTTTCGGGCGAGTATGCGGTCTATGTGTGTAGCGGAAACGTATGGAAAAAGGAACAGTCCATCATTCAGGTCTACAAGTCCGCCGACGACATGCCCAACTGCACAAAGAAACTGGCGAGCGTGGAGGCCTTGTCTACGGCGGATTCCGCGATATTCCTGTGCGACGGGGAACGCTGGCAGGAAATGGCCACGACTTACGCCTCTGCAGAAAAGCTTCCCAACTGCACGGAAAAACGCGAAGGCAATCAGGCGTTCCTGCTGGACACCCGCGAAAAGTTCCAGTGTGCGGGCAAGCAGTGGAAAGCCGTGGAGGAGTGGTCTGCTGAGTCCAATAATACAGTGTCCGGTAGTTCTGTGTCCAGTAGTTCATCTTCTTCCAAGAACGGTGACATTCAATCTTCCGGTTCTCAAGAACTCACCTATGAAACTTCCTGTGGGTCAGTCCACTATACGACAGCAACGGCTGGTCCTAACCATGGGTGGGGAAACTTTGGCTATGTCGTTCCGCTGAAAATTTCGGCAACCAGTACACAGGAATTACACTTGGCCTTCGCCCAGGCAGAAACCGCCATTACTGGCCCCGACGCATGGAATTACTATGGCGTTCTTATAGCCAAGCACGATGCCTCAAAGGGGGTGTGGGTTCCAGGAACGGAGGTTTTCTCCAAGGAAAAGAAGAGTGCCCGTCCAATTATTCCTCTTAGCAATGGAAGTAGCACTGCTAGTACGGTAAACACTTATGGTCTTTTTGAAAAATTTACCTTCGATACAAGGGGAACGTGGCTTGCGGAATCCTCAGGAAAAACAGTGGATGTGGTCGTCACCTTTTATGCCCCTGATATCAGGAGCGACAGTTCCGGAATGGGATGGGATTACTACTCTATTCCAATTCCAAAAACTTCGTCGCTTTATAGCAAAACAACTCCAAACCTTTATTATAGCGCTACAGGGGTAGGTTGCAACATTCCTGTAAGTACAACAAGAACATTCTCCTGTTCGCCGAGTACTACTTCTGGAGACATATACCAGGGAGACATGTTGAACTGGAGCGTTTCCGGCCTGACCCAAGCCCTGGCAGAACAGGCGTGGTTTTCTATTGAATCCGAAGCGGGAGAAGTTATTGGAATAGATTACGTCACGACATACGGTACAACAAGCGCAACTGTGCTAGTCGCCTACCCAAATGAAGGTCAATTTGACGAGTTCCTTACATTTTCTGCCATGCCTGAGCAAAAAGTCCAGTGCAAGGCACCAGTCTCGTTCAATCATGCATCTTCGTCAGGTGTCTCGAACAATCTCTTGAACGTCCGGCCCAATAAATTGAGAGGCTGTTCTTGCGCTGCAGAAAAGGAAGGATTTGTCACCTATGGAAGTGCTGCAAGATGGACGGTAAAGGGGTGTTATTCCCCAAATCCCATTACGGAATACGAATGGATTGGAGCACAACCCGTGAACGATACAACGGCATCCGTTGAGCTTAGCGAAGATGGCGTTATCTCTGCGACACCGTCTGTTAAAGTGCGGGACTCGTCTGGAGATTCTATGTCTGTAACATGCCCCAAAGTAACGGGAGTGTCTTATGTATTTACTGGCGGAAAGGTCTCAATCCCGGCCGGAACCCACATGCTCGGTTTCGCAATAAATAGAGGGTGGGAAGCTAACAGTTGCACCATGACCTGCGGGGGGTTGGATGCTGGAATAGTGGTTTCTATAGAAGGGTACTCATATAATGTCGGATACTTCGGCAACATTTTCTTGCCCGTGTCTTATTGTAACGAGATTTCGCAAGCGGAAATCACAACAACAGGGGATATAAGCTGTGAAGTTTATTAGCGACTTACACGGAGGATTCGAATAATGTCAAAGGTTTTTGTCAAGAATGTTTTATTGCCTGCGGGTATTATCGCCCTGTTTTTTGCGGCCTGCAGCGATTCCGGCGACGGGGGCACCCAGCCGGTTTCTGTTTCGAGCGCCGAAACCATCGAGGACCTGCCCAACTGCAGCAAGAACCGCGAAGGGGATTCTGTGCTTGTTGCCGAGGACTCCTTGACCTACATCTGTCAGGAGGGTAGGTGGAGAAGCGAAAAAAATCAGGACGGTTCTGTGGATGAAGATTCTGAAACCCCAGCCGATGGCAATTCGTCCCAGTCGTCCCCAATAAACAGCGTGGAATCGTTGGATGACCTTCCCAACTGCAGCAAGAACCGTGAAGGGGATTCCGTGCTTGTGGCCGAAGATTCCATAATCTACATCTGTCGGAGCGGCAAGTGGGAAGAAAAGAAATACCTGATTGATTCTGTGGACACCGAAGACGACTTGCCCGCCTGTACAATGGGACACGAGGGAGATTCCGCCTACGTCTCGGGCGAGTATGCGGTTTACGTGTGCATTGAAAACATGTGGAAAAAGGACCAGTCCATCGTGCAGGTTTACAAGTCTGCCGATGACATGCCCAACTGCACGCAGAAACTTTTGAGCGTAGAGGCCATATCTACGGCCGATACCCTGCTGTATCGCTGCGACGGGGAACGTTGGCAGGAAATGGCCAAAACCTACACCTCTTTAGACGATCTTCCCAACTGTACCGACAACCGCGAAGGAAACCAGGCGTTCATACTGGATACCCGCGAGAGGTTCCGTTGCAGCTACAAACAGTGGGTGTCAATAGAGCTTTAGACGGGTCCAGTCGCCAAGTGTTGCAAAAACAGGGGTTAATATGAGAGCAAATGTTTTTTTACTTGCAGGATTTTGTTTGGCTGCCACGGTCGTTACAGGTTGCGGGGACTCCGGGACTACGGCGGCTAATGGAAGAATGGGTGGCGAAAATATTGACGCTTTCGGTTCTGTTGATGACCTGCCCAACTGCACTCCCAAACGGGAGGGAAAAGTCCTTTTCGTGACTGAAGAAAATGGAAAATATCAAATGCAGGTTTGCGAGGATGGAATCTGGAAGGAAATGGGGCAACCCCTTGCGGTTTTTGAATCAGATGACGACTTTCCTAACTGTACGCCCTCTAGGGAAGGAAATGAAGCTTATGCCAATAGCGAATCGGCGGTCTATGTTTGCAACGATGGTGCATGGACGGAAAAAATGCAGGTGCAAGCCTCTGAAAATGGGAAAGAACCGACATCTAGCTTTGCTGATGAAGAAAAAAAGACGGAAAGTAGCGGCTCTACGGAAATGGACGATGGCGAATCCTCCGGTTCGTCCGAATCCAATTCTTCGACTAATTCCAGCACCTCGATTAATTCAAGTACTTCGGTCAAGTCCAGTACTTCTATGGCTTCTTTCAGCCCAAGGGTAGGACCAGGTCCCGTAAGCCAGTACGGTGAACTGAAGGCAGGGACAAACTCTAGCGGAAAGGGCCGAATCTACGGAACGTGCAACGACTACTCCACTTCGGGTCACGAAGTGCAAGTACGTGGGATGAGCCTGTTCTGGAGTATGGACAGTGCACAGAGCAAATACTGGTCGAAATCCACCGTGAACGGGCTGGTGCAAAAATTGAACATTGAATTGATTCGCGCAGCCATGGGCGTCGATGGTGATTGGGGATACGGCAACTACTTTACGAAAACCTCGTTTTATCAGGGACTGATGGACGACGTGGTGCAGGCAGCCATCGACAACGACATTTATGTAATTATCGATTACCATTCCCACATTGCCAATGAAAATGTGGCCAACGCAAAATCATTTTTTAGTCGAATGGCCCAGAAATGGGGCGGCTACGACAACGTGATTTTTGAAATCTTCAATGAACCGGCCTGTGCTGTAGGCGGCTCTACAAGCTGTTCGAATTTCATGACCTGGAGCACCATCAAGAACTATGCTACCCAGGTGATTGCAACCATTCGCCAGTATTCGGACAACCTGGTTATTGTGGGAACCCCGATGTGGGACCAGCAACCCAATGCCGCCATAAGCAGTCCGATTAACGATGCCAACGTGGCGTATGCATTCCATTACTATGCGGGAACACACTCCACTTCTTCTGAGGGAGCTAATGCTGTGTCGGCCATGAATGCAGGGCTCTCCGTGTTTGTTTCGGAATGGGGAACTATAAACGCCGATGGAGACGGTTCTGTCGCGGGCTCCAACTCGGGGTGGCAAACCTGGCTGGATACGTACAAGTTGTCTTCTGCCAACTGGGCGGTATCTGACAAGGCCGAGGGGGCGTCTATGTTCACCACTGCTGGTGCCTGGAACTACTCTGCTAGCGGTAACTGGGTAAAGAACAACGTGTTCTCCAAAAATCCGTCGTCCTACAAAACTTGCGGTAGCGGACAATCGGTAATAACACCTACATCCAGTTCGTCATCGGGAACCGTGGTTATCAGTGGAACCGATGTGCTGGGCGGTGATGGGGCCTTTGACAACTGTACATCCTTGGCATCTTGCGGGTGGACAACCCAAAATCTCAGTTCTACTACTTATGGCTGGGATGGCTGGGTCAAGCTGGACTTGAACGATGATTACGAATATGTGCTGGGTTTTTATGTAGAAGAACCATTTGTCTATGATTGGTATCTGCAAGCCTTGTACTCCTTCACGCTGACACCGGGTTACACCTACCAGATTGTTGGGGACGGTTACACCTATGATTCCAGCCATGGAACGGTCTCTATTGGCGTGCTAATCAACACCGATGTAGGAATTTTTGATTGGGAAGGAACCGTTGATGGAGAATTTATGTCTGAAACATACAATGCCTGTGGCACGAGCCAGCCTGCAACGCTGTACGTCAGCGGCGGCAAAATGATTGGAGGTTTTGCCATACGAAATATCAGGCTGTTGCGGACGCCAATCAGTTGTAATTAGGTCTAAAAAGGAGTAATCCTATGAATCAGGGGACTTTGCTTAAGGGGAAACTTTTTTTCGTGGGCGCGTTCGCCATGCTTCTCACAGCCTGCGGCGATTCCGGCGGTGGCAAGGAAGCCTTGACACCCGAAGAAGTTGGCGTGGAAACAATCGAGGACTTGCCTAACTGTAGCAAGGCCCGTGAAGGGGATTCTGTGCTCGTGGGCAAGGATTCCCTTGCCTATGTATGCCGGGGCGGCAAGTGGACCCCTGCCGAATCTGCCGACGGAGATTCGGCAAAAACAGCCCCTGCAAGTTCGTCTGCAAAGGATTCCCTGCAGGAATCCCTTGCTGGCGGCGTGCAGACCATGGACGACCTGCCCAACTGCAGCAAGAACCGCGAGGGGGATTCGGTGCTTGTGGTCGAAGATTCCCTGACCTACATCTGCCGGAGCGGCAAGTGGGAAGAAAAGAAGTACCTGATAGACTCCGTCAAGACCGAAGATGACCTGCCCGCCTGTACCAAAGGTCACGAGGGGGATTCCGCCTACGTTTCGGGCGAGTATGCGGTCTATGTGTGTAGCGGAAACGTATGGAAAAAGGAACAGTCCATCATTCAGGTCTACAAGTCCGCCGACGACATGCCCAACTGCACAAAGAAACTGGCGAGCGTGGAGGCCTTGTCTACGGCGGATTCCGCGATATTCCTGTGCGACGGGGAACGCTGGCAGGAAATGGCCACGACTTACGCCTCTGCAGAAAAGCTTCCCAACTGCACGGAAAAACGCGAAGGCAATCAGGCGTTCCTGCTGGACACCCGCGAAAAGTTCCAGTGTGCAGGCAAGCAGTGGAAAGCCGTGGAGGAGTGGTCCGACGCCCCCGGAAGCTCTACAAGTTCAAGTCCCGTTGAATATGGTACCCTGACGGATACCCGTGACGGACAGACCTACAAGACGGTCACCATCGGCACCCAGACCTGGATGGCGGAGAACCTGAATTACGACGATGGGTATGGGGTGTGCCCAATGAAAGAATCAGGAAACTGCGAAAAGTACGGTCGGTTGTACTACTTCAACGGCCCCGGTAATTACTGGAATTATGATGAAGATAGTTCCAGGGTTTATAGTTCTAGTATTTGTCCTACAGGATGGCGCTTGCCAGATTCCCTGGACTACGCAGAACTGATTGCGTATGTTTCCAAAAATAACGGCGGAGAACCTGTGGGTGTCAGTTTGAAAGCAACAACTGGCTGGATTTCCGAAGGCGAAACGGTAATCATTGAAGGCGACGGAAACGTTTACGGTGGAAGTTTGGATTCTACGCGCGTAGGCGCCTCCCGAGGGACAGACCGTTTCGGGTTTGCGGCTCTCCCGGCCGGAAGTTGCTGGGATAAACAATGTTATATTGGTGACGACACCCGCTTCTTTTTTTCGACGCCGCGTGAAGGTGGTAGTTACAAGCTCGCCTTTGATAAAGATAGCCTTATATATGATAAAGACGGTGGATGGGGTTATATCTCGGTTAGGTGCTTGAAAGGAGAGGCTTCAAGCAGTACAGTGAGTTCTATAAGTTCTAATTCCTCTAGTAATGAATTTTCTGGTGGAGGCACTTTCGGCACCCTGACGGATATCCGTGACGGCCAGACCTACAAGACGGTGGTTATCGGCTCCCAGACCTGGATGGCCGAGAACCTGAACTACAATTGGAGGGACAATTGGATGAGTTGGTGCGTCAACTGCACCAAGTATGGTCGCCGTTATACCTGGGCGGCGGCCATGGATAGCGCTGGCACATGGAGTACAAACGGCAAGGACTGCGGGGATGGCAGGACATGCTCGCCGACATATCCTGTCCGTGGCATCTGTCCTACGGGCTGGCACCTGCCTACAACAGCCGAGTTCCAAACGTTGCTTGCTGCAGTCGGTGGCTCATCGACGGCAGGTCAAAAGCTTAAGTTCACCAGCGGGTGGCATGATGGCAATGGCACCGACGATTACGGTTTTTCGGCGCTCCCTGCTGGCATGGGCAAAAGCGTTGAGCACGACAGTGATGGGGGTTATTTCGCGTACTTCTGGAGTTCTACTGAGTTCGATAGCGACATGGCGAACTTCATGCGCCTGATCTACAACGACGATGATGCGCTCCTGGACGGCTTCAGCAAGTACTGGGGGGCTTCGGTTCGTTGTCTCAAGAACTAAAGGTGTAATAGCATATAACCAACAAAAATTTGAACCCCTAGTCCCTAGAACCTAGCCCCTAGATCCTAACCTCTATTTTACTACATTTCTCCGCGCTATGGAAGAGTGTTTGAAATCAGTGGACTTGGTTCTTGCCAGCGGCTCGCCTAGGCGGCGTGAAATCCTGGAGCAAATCGGCGTCAAGTTCAGGGTTTCGGTATCGGGTGAAGAGGAAAAGCCCACCGCCGAAAATCCCCTGGACTTTCCTCGCGAAAATGCCAGCCAAAAAGCCCTGGCGGTCTCCAAGAAGGACCCTTCCGCCGTAGTGCTGGGCTTTGACACCCTGGTGTTCCTGGACAACCAACCTCTCGGAAAGCCCAAGGACAAGGAAGACGCTCTCCGGATGCTCAAGTCTCTGAACGGGCGCTCCCACAAGGTGATTACCGGTGTGGCGGTGGCCCATGGTGGCATGCTCCTCTCTGCCTCCCAAGAGGAAACGGAGGTGTTTTTCAGGGACTGTTCCTTACAGGAACTTGAAGAATATGTAAATTCTTTGGACCCAATGGATAAAGCGGGGGCCTACGGCATCCAGACAAACGGAGCCCGCCTGATCCGCTCTATCTGCGGATGCTATTACAACGTAGTGGGGCTTCCTGTAGCCCGCACGCTAGACATGCTTAAGAATTTGAAGGTGAAGGTATGAGTAATCCTATTGAAGATAAACGCCCCGACGAACGGCTGGGAGCCTATCTGGCCCGCGCCCGCGAAGCAAAATCCATGACGGTGGCAGACCTTGCTACGGCTACGCGTTTGTCCGAAAAGAACATTTCCCTGATTGAGGCCGGCGACTGGAAGGCTTTTCCGGTGCAGGCCTACTTGCGCGGCTATCTGAACTCCGTGAGCGTCAAGCTGGGGCTAGATTCCAAGCGGGTGCTGGACTGGTATGCCGCCGAGAACGGCTCCAAGTTCGCAAGCCTCCTTACGGACCTTTCTGACGGTAACCAGAGCAAGTCTTCGGGTTCTGCCGAAGGGGAAGGTGGCTCCAAGGGGAAGGTGATTGTCGTTATCCTCGTGGTTATTGGACTTGCCCTGGTGGTCGCTTCCAAGTTCCTCAAGGATGCGGCTCCGGCGCAGAGCGCTCCCGAACCCGTAAAGACCGAAGCGGTGGAAGAAGAACCCGCCGTAGAAACACCTACTGAAATGCCCGAAGGGGCCGAGGCAGTCCCTGCTGATTCCATGAATGCGGATACGTCTGCTACCCAGGCTGCTCCTGCCGATACGGCGAAGGCCGCTCCTGCCAAGGATCAGCCCATCAGCCAGGCCGTTGTAGAAGAAGCTATCAAGAAATCCGACCGCCCCGCTTCGGCGACCATATTCCTTTCGTCCGATTCCAAGACCGAAGAGGCCAAGGCCGCTCCGGCAGGTGCAAGCTCCAAGCTTATCTTGGTGGCCTCTGGCGAAATGCGCACCTGGATCGGTATCAAGCACAACGAAGACGATACCTCGTTCCTCAAGGAATCCAACCTTTCCAAGGCCGGCACCCGCATGGTCTATGAATCTTCGGACACCCTGTATGTGGTGGTGGGCGAACCTAGGGCCATTTCCAAGTTCTACCTGAACGGCAAGGACGTGCCGCTGCCCGGCATGAAATTCGGCCGCGTCACCAAGTTCAGGGTATTTGGCGGTAAAGTCATCGAAGGAGCGGAATAATGCGAGTTTCCAAGATCGAGAGAAAGACCAGCGAAACCAACATTTCCCTGAGCCTCAATCTGGACGAGGCCAGCAGGGGCGTCATTGATTCCGGCAATGCGTTTCTGGACCACATGCTGGACCTGTTCCAGGTCCACGGCGGCTTCCGTCTGGACTTGACCTGCGAGGGCGATACCGCCATCGACATGCACCACAGCATGGAAGATATCGGCATTGTGCTCGGGCAGGCTCTTGTGGAATGCTTGGGCGACAAGAAGGGAATCGAACGCTACGGCTTTTACTTTGTCCCTATGGACGAAGCCCTCAGCCGCGTGTGCATTGACTTTAGCAACCGCATCGGTTTCGTGTGGAAGGTGGAACTCCCCGGCGAGACGGCTGGCGGCATCGAGGCCAGCATGTTCGAGCATTTCTTCAAGACGGTCTGCGAGAACGCCCGCATGAACCTGCATGTGGAACTCTTCTACGGTAGCGACAACCACCATTGTCTGGAAAGCATCTTCAAGGCCTTCGCCCGTTCTGTGGCCATGGCCGTTGCACCGAGTCGCAATGTGAAGGGCGTACCCAGCAGCAAGGGCGTGCTGTAGAATTTGGAATGTGAAATGTGGAATTAGTAACGAGTTGTCAGTTTTCAGTTCTCAGTATAGAATTAGGCGCCAAAGGCGCGATTATTTAAACTCAAAACTCATTACTCATAACTCAAAACTCATAACTCATAACTCAAAACTCATTTGCTCATAGCTCAAAGCTTCACCCGTAGGGGGAAGCGACCTCAAGCCTCATACCTATAATCTCGGGATTCTCACCTTGTCCCCGGCATTCAGGTGCTCCAGCATCACGCCGGGGTTTACTGATTGCAGGGTAGAGAGCACGTAAAAGCGGGGGAGGCTCTGGGCACCCGCCCCGTAGGTCCGGCGTAAAAGCTGGAACAGGTCTTCGCCTTCCTTGGACTCCACCACCCTGTAAAGCTTTGAATTGCTGGGGTCCGACTGCAATGCGGAGAGGGCCTGGGTGAACTGGTTCGCGAAATTTTCGGCGGAATTGTCTTTGCGGGGTTGAGTGGCTGCCGGTCCCGGTTTTCCGCTGCCGGTCCTTGTCCCTTGGTTCGCCTTGGTTCCTTTTTCGGGCTTTTTCCCCGTCACCGAAGAGGGCAGTATAAAGTTCGGCGCCTTGAAGGTGTTCATGGCGATGCTGGGCTTGTTCTTGTCCTGCTTCTTTAGCGGTTCCAGGGCCAGGATGGAATCCAGGTCGGCGATGTAGGTGCTGTCGGGCCATTCTACGAGGGGCATTTTCTTGTTCACGACCACGATGGTCGCCACAGGGGGCTCCGGCTTGCAGGCGGCAAGAGCCCCGACAAGCATGGACAGTCCAAGGAACTTCCAGCACCCGGGGTGGGCGATTCTTTTTGGAAAACGGCTCCGAATCATGGCCTAAAGATACAAAAAAGCAGGCCTACGCTTGCCAAAAAGGCCTAATTCTTCTAAATTGTGTGCTCCAATTAACTACTTCACAGGAAGTTTAAAAATGAAAGAAGGTATCCACCCTAACTATCAACCGGTCGTGTTCGTCGATGCGAATACGGGTAAAGAATACATCACCCGCTCCACGAAGTCTTCCGCCGAAAAGAAGACTATCGATGGGGTTGAACATAGCGTGATTTCCCTGGAAATCACCGCTGATACCCATCCGTTCTGGACGGGCAAGCAGCATCGCGTGGATACGGCTGGCCGTATCGACCGCTTCAACAAGCGTTTCGCCGGCAACATCACTGGTGCAAAGCGCAAAACCCGCAAGGCGGCTCCCGCCAAGGCCGAAGAAGAAGCCTAGTCTTTTTATGCCCTCCCCTAAAACGGGAGGGTTTTTGTATATTTAGAGAAACTCAAAAGGAAAAACGATGAAAAAAACACTTACTCTCTGTGCTACCGCCGCTCTCGTGGCTATGGCTCTCACCGGTTGCGAAAAGACCGGTACCATCGAAGGTGAAGTCTGTGACGCTTTCACTGGCAAGCCTCTCGAAATGCCCACCGTCTGGATGGACTCCACTATCTACTCCACCCTCAAGGAAAAGTACAAGTACAAGCAGGAACTCCGCAAGGGCCAGTTCAAGTTCGAAAAGGTCCCCGTGGGTAGCTACAAGATTCTCGCCGGCCGCTCCAAGTACATCAAGAGCAAGAATATGATTTCTACCACCGAAGAGAACCCGAACCTGAAGGTGACTCTGTACATCTATAGCGACCAGATTGAACCGGGTCTCTACCTGCCTGGCGACGAAGAAAACGGCCCCAAGAAGATTTCCAACGAATGGGTCGTCTGGTCCACCCAGTGCAACGAATCCATCGCCGGCTATCAGCTGGAACGCCCCCAGGCTGGCGACGGTGCCAAGGTGCCCGACCAGAAGAAGGACAAGAAGAAGAAAGGCAAGAAGGAAGCTGCCAAGATGTCTCCGCTGCCGGCTCCCCGCGTAATCGAGGGCAAGCTGGAAGTCTTCTACCGCAATGCTAGCTCCGTGACTTCTCCGCTGGTCGCCAAGACCTATCCCGCCGTGGAACAGGACGTTTCTGCCCACGCCGACTGCAAGGGCTTTGATGCCAACGAGAAGAAGGGCCTCTTTGCCGACAAGGACAAGGGTACGAACCTGACGGTGACCTACATGGCCGAAAACCTGTTCAAGATCACCGGCGATCTTCCCAAGGGCAAGCAGATTATCCAGTTCTCCCAGGATGGCAAGACTCTGACCACCTACTACTTCGAGAACAAGTAATCCGCTCTTGAAAAAAACTTTTGAATCCGGTGGGTTTCGGCTCGCCGGATTTTTTTATTTCTCCGTTTCCTTCTTTTTTGCAGGGCTGAAGATCGCCGGTAGGCCTCCTAATTATGTATCTTTCCCATGAAAGATTTGCGGGATAAACCGATGAAAAAGTCTAAGGGATTTTTTGCTTTTTACGGGTTTGCCTTTACCCAGGTGGCCCTCTCTACTATCCTTGTCGCCTACATGGAACTGGTGTTGAGCCGGGCGGGCTTTACGGCCATGGGTTCCTGGCAGTTTTATGTGCTGCACCTGTTGTTCCTGCTGCCCTGTGCCTTGCTCATGACTCCGGCAGGTTACTTCTCCGACAAGTTCCCCAAGGAACGGGTCCTTAGGTGGACGACCCTGCTTTCGCTACCTACGGTGGTGCTGTTCGGTTACGGGGTCTGTACGGCGAACCTCCTGTTCGAATTTCTTTCTATTGGCCTGTTCTTTGTGCTGCAGGCGTTTCAGAGTCCGGCCAAGAACGGCTACATGAAAGAACTGGTGGGGGTGCGCTCCCTGGCCCAGGGGAGCGGTATCCTGATGATTATCCTGTTTGTGGCCCTGGTGCTGAGCGGAGGCGTTACCGCCTACGCCTATGAGCGGATGCTCCCTGTGGCAGGGGACCTTTCGGAGGCGCTCCAGACATTTGCCCCTGTGGGGATAACCCTCGTGGCTCTTGAAATTTTCGGAATCCTGTTCACCTTCGGGCTTCCGCCCATTGGCGCTTACGATGCCGAGTTGAAATTCCCCTGGAAGCGTTACTGGAACCTGCTGTTTACCCGCCGCAAGCTGAGCAAGCTCTGGGTGAACCGGGCGCTTCGCCAGTCCATTATCGGGCTTTCCATGTTCTGGGTCATGATATTCCTACTGGTGTTTATCATCCAGGACCTGTTCGGTTCGGGTTCGCTCTTTAACCGGGATATCTTGGCCAACTACGCCATCTTCGGAACGGCCTTGGGTCTTGTGGTGGGCATCGTCTTTGCCATGCGCATGTCCAGGAACTTTATCGAGATGGGGCTTATCCCCATGGGCACAGCCGGGGCGGCCATTCTCATCTTCCTGATTCCCTTTATCCCCAGGCCCTACAACGCCATCGCCTTTACCCTGCTGGGGTTCTGTGGCGGCATTTACATGATTCCCATGTTCTCCATGCTGCTGTACCATACCAAGCCCAGGTCGGCGGGCCACGTGCTTTCGGTGGCCAATGGCGTGCAGAACCTCTGTATCCTCCTCTTTGAAATCGTGGCTGTTGTCCTTATCCGGTTCCTGAACCTGGACCGGATGAGCCTGTTCTTTATTCTGGGTATCGTGTGCCTGGGCGGCACCATTTGGGCCCTGATGGCCATGCCCCATACGCTGCTCCGCCAGCTGATGCGCTCGGTGCTTTCGTTCCATTACAAGTTCCTGGTGTCTGGCGTGGAGCGAATTCCCTGGGAAGGTCCTGTGCTTTTGGTGGGTAACCACATTTCTTATGTGGACTGGGCCATGATCCAGATGGCAAGTCCCCGACCCTTGCGCTTTGTGATTACCAAACGGCCTTTTGAAAAATGGTACGTGCGGCTGCTCCTTTCCCAAATGCGGACCATCGAGCTGGACATTGCACACCCGGAGTCCGCCATGAAGGAGGCCCGGGAGGCCCTGCTCCGGGGCGAGGCCGTGGTGATGTTCCCCGAGAACACCATGACCGCCACGGGCAACATGAGCCGTTTCCGCCTGGACTATTCCGACGCCATCAAGGATGTGCATCACCTGAAGCTCTTGCCGTTCTATGTGCAGGGGCTGTGGGGGAGCAGCTACTCCCAGGCGGGTTCCGGTTTCAAGGATTTAATCCATAGCGAAGGTCGTGTCATCTCCGTAGCCTTTGGCGAAGAACTTCCCCTGGAAGCGGATGCGGTTACGGTCCAGCGGGCCGTGCAGGAACTTTCCATTACGGCATGGACGTCTTATATCCGGCTGCTCCGTCCGGTGGCTTCTGCCTGGATACGCACGGTCAAGCGTATCGGGAGCGGACCTTCTGTTTACAGTCCCGACGGTCACCACCTGGCGGCAAACGCACTGGCGGCGGCTTCCTTGACTTTTGCCAAGATGATTGACGGCCTTACCAAGGGCGAAAAGAACGTGGGCGTACTGATTCCGCCTTCGGGCCCGGGTATCATCGTGAACATGGCCTGCCTCATCAAGGGCAAGACGGTCTATAACCTGAACTACACTAACACGCCGGAGACCATGGATTACTGCTGCGACGTGGCCGACGTGAAGACCATCATTACCGCCCGGGTGTTTATCGACAAGCTGAAACAGAAGGGACTCCCCATGGAGAAACTTCTGGACAAGTACAAGGTCTATTACATGGAAGACCTGAAGGAGCAACTGAAGAAGCCAGCCTTGGTCATGAATTTTTTGCGGGTGATGCTGCTTCCGGCCTGGTACTTGGAACTTCGGTTCTTCAAGAAGGTCTCCCTGGACGACGTGGCGACGATTATTTTCAGTTCCGGTTCCGAGGGCCGCCCCAAGGGAGTGGAACTGACCCACTTCAACTTGATGGGTAACATCAAGCAGTGTGAAAGTGTGCTGAACCCCGGCTCCGACGACGTGTTCCTGGGGTCGCTCCCGTTGTTCCATGCCTTCGGGTTCTCCATTACGACTATGCTCTGCCTGGTGGACGGCGTGCCGGTGGCTACCTGCCCCGACCCTACGGATGCAAGGCTCGTGTCCCGTATGTGCGCCCAGTTCAAGGTGACCATCATGGTGGCCACGGGCACATTTTTGCGGATGTGGGGCATGAACCGTGCGGTGCACCCGCTGATGTTTGGCCATGTGCGGAGCATCTACGCCGGAGCAGAAAAAATTCGCGAAGACGTGCGACAGCTTTACCGCACCAAGTTCAAGCTGGAAATTTTCGAAGGCTTCGGCTGTACCGAGACCACCCCCGTGGCGGCGGTAAACACCAAGGACGTTCTGATGGACGACTACAAGACGGTGCTGCAGGGCAACAAGCCGGGTACCGTTGGGGCGCCACTGCCTGGAACCCAGTTCCGTATTGTGGATCCGGACACTATGGAAGAGCTGCCCATCGGTAGCGACGGATTGATTCTCATCGGTGGCGCCCAGATTATGAAGGGCTACCTGAAGGACCCGGAACGCACCGCCCTGGCCATCGCCGTCATCAACGGCAAACGCTGGTACAAGACCGGCGACAAGGGCCATGTGGACGAAGATGGTTACCTGACTATCGTGGACCGCTACAGCCGATTTGCAAAGCTTGGCGGCGAGATGGTGAGTCTCGGTTCCGTGGACTTCAAGATTTCGGAGAACGCCCTGTTCGACGAGATTGACCATTTTGCCGTGGCCGTTCCCGACGGGAGCAAGGGCGAAAAAATTGTGCTGGTCTATGCCGGCGAAAAGTCTGAAGATGAGGTGAAGGACATGCTTCGCCAGATAGGGCTTCCGCCCCTGATGGTGCCTGGCGCTGTGGTGAAGGTGGAAAGCCTGCCCAAGCTGGGCAGCGGCAAGTGCGATTTCCAGACCGGCAAGAAGATTGCCATGGAAAGGCTGGGGTCTAGGGGGTAGGGGCTAGGATCTAGGGGCCGCTGGTCGCAAGAGGTTTTGAGGCTCGAGGCTCAAGAGGTGTCATCCTCGCGGAGGCGAGGATCTGCTTGAGGAGTCGGTGGTTTAGTTGTTTAGAGTATGAAATGAGAAGTGCGAAATGAAAAAGAATACAGAAAAGAAAAGTGCATTGAAGGAGTGGTTCAAGTCGTTGAACCTGGGGAAACCTCAGGGGCTTATGCTTGTGGTCACCCTGATTGTGCTGGTCATAGCATTCCTTATTTTTAACGGGACCTCCGTGGCTACGGCCCGCAAGTGGGATATCGAATGGGGCTATTACGCCATCCTTTCCACGTTTGTGGTGGGCCTCATAGGAGTGGTGGTAAACCTGCCCTTTATCGCAAAGCATATCCGCGGGTATTTGCCCGGCGGCAAGAGCCTGTGTGGGCTTGCCGTTTTGCTTCTGGTGTTTTCGGTCTTTATGTTCGGGAACATCGGGAATAGCCATCGGGTACTGAGCGACGAGACCAGCTGGGAGTCCATGGGCTTGCAGATGTACTTCCAGCACTCCGGCGGTATCTGCAACGAAGGTATCTGGAAAGACGGCAACCTGGAATGTACCGACGAGGTGAACAACTTCAAGGGCAAGGCTCTCGGCTTTGTGTATTCCCTGGTGTTCAACTTCATGGAACCCAACAGGGATACCGCCCTGTTGGTGAACTACCCCTTCTACATCCTGAGCCTGATTTTCTTCTTCTTTGCGTTATGCAGGTGGTTCAAGAGCGAACCTTTGGCGTTAGCGGCCACGGCGTTCTTGGGCGGCATGCCCATATTCCTTTTGCAGGCCCGTTCTGCTTCTACAGAAGTCCTCTACATTGCCCTCCTGACGGCTTTGATGGCTTGGTATGCCTTTGTGCCAACCCACAAGGTGACCTGGAAACATTTCTTGCTGACGGTACCCCTGCTGGGCTTTTTTGCACAGACTAGACAGGAAACCGTTTTCGCCTTTATTCCTTTCGCTCTGTATTATTATCGTTATTTCTTGGAGAAGCCTTACCGTCTGCCGATTTTTGTGGCCTCCGTCATTGCGGTGAGTTGGCCGTCCATCAATACCATGGCTGCCTATCGCGGTTACGATTTCCAGGGAGGGGAACATGCGGCCCATTCCCTTGAAAACCTGTGGTTCAACCTAAAGACCAATGTAGAAGTCATGCTGAACCTGAAGGCGGATACGTCTTTTGGCGGCATTCTCGAAAATCCGTTCTACACGTCCTTTACGGTGCTTCTGCTGGCGTCTACGGTATGGCTCCTGTTCAGGATGGTTTATTCCAGGCGTTATGTTCGTGGCTTTGTTCTCGGGATTTCGTTCTGCATCCAGATTTTCGTCATCTTGCTGAACGTGTCGGGAACCTTTACCATTGACATCAACCAGCGTTACGTGCTGGTGGCCTTGCCCCTGTTTGCCCTCTTGATGGCTCTTGGTCCCTATGACGCCCTATGCTTTTTCTCCAAGATGAAACCCGATGGCATCGGTCGTCTAGTTCTGGGTATTGCTGTTGTTATGTCTCTTGGGCTTATGATGTATCACGCTCCGAGTTACAAGGCCAACATGCTCTATTACAAGAATAAGCTTTTGTCCGAAGAAGATTTCTTGAATACGGAACTGAAAAAATATCCCGAGAATTCCATTTTCATTTATGCAAGACCATGGCAAATGCTGGCTTCTGGTCATAGCGCTTTTAGCGAAAGGACATTCAAACGCTGGGATACGGATACTTTTGCTAAGTGGTACCAGACATCTGGTGGAAATATTTACCTGGTGCGTGGTCAGGATGGCTATGGTTCGGTAAATCGCCAGAGTCGTGTGGTGGGCTTCAAGACCACGGATCAGATCGATGAAATTCTAGATTCCTACAAGAACGAACGTGTACTTCTTGAGCCCAAGCTGTTCGGCTACCCGCTGGTAATCTACCGCATCGACGCCAAGAAAGGCGTGTCCCAGTATGCACAGCGGTTCTCTGTGTCGGCAATGGATAGTAGCGTTGTGCAACTGAAGAAGGGTTTCGAAGAATCTATTGCTTGCTCCTATTCCGTGAACGGTAAAGCCGAAAAGGAAAAGGTGGTGTCTGAGACTCAGGACAGCTTGGTCCTGGATTCTACGGATTTGTCTGTCGGGATGAACCACATGAAAATGTGGTGTCTTATGCCCGATGCCGACACTCTGACGCTGTACAGGGACCTGTTTGTGGAAGGCGAAGGAGTCGCCCTGGTTTCGGAGATGCCCATGAAGAACTTTCATCAGGATTGGGGTGGCCCGCAAAAGGACCAGACGGTGGAACACAACGGGATAACCTTGGACAAAGAACCCTTTCGCTACGGAATTGGAAGTCACGCCGATGCTGTCCTAGAGTATGATATTGCAGGCAAGTTCAACATGCTTCACGTCGTTATCGGCTTGGACGACGAAAGTGCCTGCGGTGATGGGGCATTCTTCGTAGTAACAGGTGACGGACGTGAACTATTCCGTTCAAACAAGATGTACTCTACGCAGAAGCAAATCTTGGAAGTTAATGTGTCTGGAATTCAGAATCTTCAGTTAGTTTTGGAACAGGGTGGCAACAAGGATTGCGATCATGGCGACTGGGCTAACGTTTGGCTGGAGGCCAAGTAGTGAAAGTCCTGGTGGCGCCTTTGGACTGGGGGCTGGGCCATGCGACCCGCAGTGTCCCCGTCATCAAGGAGTTCTTGCGGCAAGGCACCCAGGTGGAGCTTGCCGTTACGGAATCTTATGCGCCGTTGTACAACGAGATTTTTCCGGAACTGAAAAAACATGTGGCTCCGTCTTATGGCATTGTTTACCCGAAACACGGATTCAACATGGGGCTTTGGCTCCTGAAAAATAGCGTCCATTTGAATCGTGTGGTCGAATACGAACACCACTATGCCGAGGAAATGGTCCGTCGTCATGGTTTCGATATCCTGTTTTCGGACAACCGCTTTGGTTTTTATTCGGCAAAGGCGCTTTCCATTTACATGACTCATCAGTGCCGTATTGCCTTTCCTGCCCTTTTCTCCAAGTTCGAGGGGATCGGTGTCCATTGGCACCGAAAGAAAATGGAAAACTTTGACCAGGTGTGGATTCCCGACCTGGAAAAGGCTCCCGGTTATGCGGGAGCCATGTCCCATGTGAAGTCTTGTCCAGAAAATGTTCGCTATGCGGGGCCGTTGAGTCGTTTTACGGAATTGGATAATTTGTCCGAAATTGTGGCTACGGGTCCAAAGGACTTGAACGTGGTGGCGGTCATCTCTGGAGTGGAGCCTGCCCGAAGCGCCTTTGAACGCAGGCTGCGGGAATTGCTCTCCGAACTGCCCGGAAATCACGTGATGATTCTTGGAAAGCCCGGCGCCGAAAGAAAATCTTGGACCGAGGGAAACATCCAGTTTTTCAGTCATTTGGAGACCGCCGAATTTGCACGTACTGTCAGGCGCGCCCGCTGGGTCATTTCTCGGGGAGGCTACAGCACCATTATGGATATGGCCGTTCTAGGTGCAAGCTGTATCTTTGTGCCGACGCCCGGGCAGTACGAACAGGTGGTACTAGCCAAAAGTCTTTCCCGGGCGGGCTATGCTGTGGAAATCTCTGCGGCGAAGTTAAATCTTGAAACATTGCAGGCCGCCATGGAAATGCAGGTATGCCTGCCGCAACCGCCAACACAGAACTTGCTCACCCCCTTGGTACAGGAGGCCTTGAAACAGGTATGAATTCTTTCGTTTTAGCATTCCCCTTGACGGTGGCTCAAGACGAGCCCTTTGCCATTTCGCCTGCGGTTACGGTGGAAAAAGATGCGACAAGCCTGATGGTGCCTGGATGTACTGTCAGTTTCAAGGCGGTCCGCAAGGAGGCCGCTCCTGGTCTTTCCGAGATTTTCAAGGAACATCAGGAAATCTCTGCCGATGAGGCCACCGCCATAGAATCCCACAAGTCCCTGCTGTTCTTGCTGGGGAGTTTGAAAAGTCCTGCAGACCTGACGATGGTGAATGCCGCCATCCTGAAGGTGCTTTCGGCGGGAGCCTTGGGCGTGTACATGCAGCAGAGTGGCGCCGCCTGGACCGCAGACGGTTTCCGTGAAGAACTTGGCGACGCCCAGTTCCCCATGGACCCCTGGATGAATTACCTGGAAGGTCCCGATGTGCTTTACACCTTGGGTCTTGAAACTTTTGCCCTGCCGGACCTGTGCATCTCGAAGGCTTCGGATGGCATAGACCCTCGCGAAGTCTTGAGCGTGGTGGCCGACAGCCTGTTTATGGAAGGCGTCAGCTCCAAGTCGGGGACCGAAGTGGACTGCGGCGAGTGCGGTATCTACGCCCTGCGTCAAGAGACGAAAAGCCCCTTCGCCAAGGACGACCCGGAATACAACCGCCAGGGAATCATGCGCCTTTTGAAACGCTAACCATTTAAAAAATTATATTGCTCACCATGATAGATATTTACGCCTTGTCAAAGAACCCTCTTGTATTCCAGAAACAGCGGACCATCACGTCGGCCTATATCGATGTGTCCGGAAAGATGGGCCTTGCCCAGACGGTGCTTATGGTCCAGGACAATATCACCGAAAATTTCGGTGCCATCAAGATGGACAATTTTGTGGTGAAGGAGAAGGGCGGTTTCTGGGTGGTTTACAAGGCCAAGTTCAAGTTTTTCAGGCGCCCCTACTGGCGGGACAAGGTGGTCACCACGTCGTTTCCGGCGGATAACCAGCTGATCAGGCTCAACGAAAATACCGCCATCACTACGACCGAGGGCGAGCCCATCATTTTGGCCAAGCAGGAAATGTGCTGTCTCAGTTTCGAAAATCACCGCCCTCTGCGGCTTTCGTCGGTGGATTTTCCGACAGAAGGTTTCCCGGAGGCCCTCGATACTTCGGAATTCGACCGCTTTCACGTAAAGCCCGAGGAATACCAGGAAATTTACCAACAGAAGGTGCTGCCTCAGCATATCGACATGTCTCACCACATGAACAACATCGAGTATGTGAAGCTGGCCCTGAACGTGTTCGGGACTCCCGATTGGGAGCTTTGCAACCCGGCGACGCTGGAGATTCATTACCTGGGAGAATCAAAAGAAGGCCAGACCCTGCGCATATTCCGTGCGGACCACAGCGGGGCTACCTACATGCGCATCTTGGACGAAACGGACCGTGCCGTCTTCGAGATGCGTCTCCGGATGATGTAGCGGGACTATACCAGTTTTCCAAGAGCCACGATGGCGGCGGTACGGGCTCGGAGCCTTGTGTTCCCCAGGTTCAATGCGTAACTTTTTCCGCCTGTAAATTCTCTGGTCATGCGAATCTCGTCGGGCGAGAATCCGCCTTCGGGTCCTACCAGAAGGGTCACAGGAGTTGAAGTTGCGTCGCACTTCTTGTCACTGGCAGAATCGGCCGTGAGTTTATCTGTGACTTCTTTAGGAGCTGTCTTTTCGCCATCTACATCGCAGAGGATCAGGTCGCCATGGTAACTTTTCAACCATTCCTTGAATTCGACGGGTCCGCAAATTTCGGTAAGCCAGGGCTTCTTGGACTGCTTCAGGCTCACCAGGCTCTTGAGTTCGGAACGGCGGACCAGCTTGTGCAAGTCAGAATTCTTAGGCTCCTGGGAATAGTCCGTCCGCAAGAAGGTGATGCTTGCTATTTCGGTCTGGGCCGCATGGAACACCACCTCTTCCAGGGAGTCGTCCTTGAGGCAGGCGATGGCCAGGTTCAGCAGAGGCCTCTCCGGTTTGGGAGTCTCCACCTTCGAGATTTCCACCTGGCAGGCTTTGGGGTCGGCAACCACGATGGTCCCGACCGCAAAGTGGCCCTGTCCGTCGCAAAGCTCCAGAACGTCCCCTTGGGCGGCGCGGCAAACCTTTACGGCGTGGGCGCTTTCGTTTTCGTCCAGGGTTACCCTTCCGCATTGGATTTGTGGGCAGTAAAATCGGCTATCGGGGGTCTTCATGGCCCCTAAGGTAGCAATTTTTTCTACCTTAGCATCCATGACAGCGCACAAGCCTGTAAAAGTGGTGGTCTTTGACCTGGACGGAACCCTCTACTTGAGTGGTCGTCCGTATCCTGGTGCGGTAGATGCCGTGAAGCGGGTAGCCTCAAAGGTGCCGGTTTACTATCTGAGCAACAATACCAGCAAGTCCCCCGTGTTTTACGAGAACCGCCTGAACGTGATGGGGCTTCCCCTTCGCGACGACGGCATTATTTCTGCGCTGACCTTGTCCTTGGCGGCCATTCATGAGAAAGACCTCAAGAACGTCTATTTCTTTGCCAATCCCGAAGTCTTCGAATGGTTTGCCGCCCAGGACCCCTCCCTCAACTTGCGTCCCGCCGTAGAAGATACGGAACTTGTTTTGGTGGCCTACCACAACAGCTTTGACTATCGGGAACTTTGCGAACTTTCGTTCCGGGTGCAGCGGGGGATTCCCTTCTGGGTGACCCATACGGACTTTGTTTGCCCTGATGCCCGAGGCCCCGTGCCCGACATCGGGAGTTTCATGGCGCTCCTCAAGACGGCCTACGGTGTAGAGCCGGAGCGCAGTTTCGGTAAGCCGAACCCGGCTATGCTATCGGGGCTGTTGAAGACCTATGCTCTCGAAGAAATCCTGTTTGTAGGGGACCGTCTCTATACGGACTTTGAACTGGCCAAACGCTCCGGTTGCCGGTTTGTGCTGCCTCTGTGCGGCGAAACTAAGCGCTCAGACGTAGAAAAGCTAGATGTGAAGCCGGAATACGTGGTCGAAAGCGTCAAGGATATCGATTTCGAGGGCTTTTTCGAGGGCCGGTTGTAGCGCTTTTTGAGAAAAAAATGTATAATAGGATTAGAGGTTTTTGATGAACATGAATTTGAAAAAGTACGCGGCTCCTTTTGCGGTTGCCGTCGCTTGTGGTTTTGTGCTTTCTGCCTGTGGTAGCGATAGCGGTTCTTCTGGCATTGACTTGGAAGATTCCTTTGACATGGTCCTTTCCAAGGCTCATTACGATTACGATTCCGACGACTCCACCTTGACGGTCACTTACCCGGTCTGTAAGGTGGGTGAGCTTGGCAACCTGGTTTGGAAAGAAGAAGACCCGGATTCTGTTTTCAAGTACAAGTCCTATTTGGATAAGACTACCGCCTTGCGTTTTGAAAAGGATATTACGGAACCCGCCCGCTTTGAGTTTGACGGAGGCAAGTTCCCTGTAGGGTTCTGGTCTGCTGGCCCGGGCAAGAAGGGTGACAAGTTCCAGATGGGAATTCGCTATGATAAGGGCGATGACGTGGTCTCAGTAGTGCGCTATTCCGGCGAATGCTATGCCCAAGATTTCAAGGCGAACCTGTTCGAGGAGAATCTCGCCATTGCCCAGACAGAAAAAGCCCTGATCGATTTCTACCTAAAGTTCCAGCCTGCGGACAAGCAGGTGGTAGAGGGTAAAGCCGATGAGGAAAATGTCCTCAGGAATATCCGTGCCGCCGACTGCGACCGCCTGACCATGTACGATGACCTGGTGTCCATCGAGGTGGATGAACTGAAAGAATCTTCTGGTGAGTTGACCGTCTCTTACGAAGGTTATGAATGCTCCCTGAATTTCGCCATCCGTTACGCCATTGACGAAGAAGACTGCAGTGCTGCCTACGATGAATTCAAGGCTGATAAGGATGCCGAAAAGTTCAACTTCGCCGATTACAACATGAAGGTGGAATACGACGAATGGTGTGTCGCCCAGCTTGTGTTGAACCTGAAGAGGGATCAGGGAATATCCACGAAAAAGTCCGCCTCCCTGAAGTCCGACAGCAGGGGATTCGCCAAGGGCGTTGTTCGCCTGATTCTTGCCGGGCTGAAGTAGTTTCAGATTCCCAATACTCCTTCTGATATTATCTGAAAGTTTCTGTAAGTTGCAGAATATGTGACCCTGCCATAGAGGTCGTATTCGTTGTATGTTCCATCTTTTATTTTGAATAAGCCGTTTTCTTCAATAATAGTTCCTGTACTTTCGGACTTGATGGTTCCGTTATTGTTGTATATTTTTATAAGACTTAAGGAGCCGTTTTCGTTCCATTTCCTGCTCGCAACGGGGTGTTTGTTTTTCCAGTCGCTTTGCTCCAGAATCTTTCCGCTTTCTGAATAAATTTCTGCGCGTCCGCTATCCATGTGGATAATGCCCTGGTTGTCTCTATAAAGTATTCCAGTTAATATTTGATTGGGCTTTCCGTTACCCCAGTAATTTTTGAGATACTTTGGATAATTTAGTTCTACTATTAACACTCCATTTTCGTTCCATTGCTTACTTACGATGAGTTGTCTATCTTTCCAATCGTTTTGTTCTTTAATTTTCCCGTTTTCGAAATAGATTTTGGAATGCCCGCTATCCAGGGAGAAGTGATTTGGAGAGTCCCTGTAAAGAGTTCCGGTCAGTATATTTTTGGGATTCCCATTGCTCCAATAAATTTTGAAATATTTGGGGAAATCTAGTTCTGCTACCAGTATGCCGTTTTCGTTCCATTGTTTGCTTGCTATGGGTAACTTGTCTTTCCAGTCATTTGACTCTTTGATTTTTCCATTTTCGTAATATACTTCCGAACGACCGCTATCCACGGCAAAATCTCCCTGATCATTTTTATAAATGATACCAGTCAATGCGCTTTTGGGTTTTCCGCTGTCCCAATATTCTTTGACATATTTCGGAAATTCTAGTTCTATAGTCAAAATTCCATTTTCGTTCCATTGCTTGCTTGCGATGAGTTGCTTATTTTCCCAATCATTAGACTCTTTGGTTTTCTGGTTTTCAAAATATATTTCTGAATGTCCGCTATCTACATGGATGATGCCCCGATCGTCTCTATAAAGGATGCCTGCTAAAGACTCTTTGGGGTTTCCATTGTCCCAATATTCTTTAAAGTATTTGGGGTAATCTAGTTCTTTTATCAATACGCCGTTCTCATTCCATATTTTTGACGAAAATTGCTCTCTTCCTGTATGGATTGTAAGTGTCATTGTTTTCCCGTTTTCATAGTATTCTTGTATAGTACCATTTTCGATTTCAAAGTTAGTGGGCGAAATCCGGGATAATCCAATCCTTTCACACTTTATTTTCCCGTTATCATAATAATCTTTGTAATATTTGGGGAAATCTATTTCGCTTATCAGCACGCCGCTCTCGTTCCATCGCTTGCTTGCGACAAGTTGCTTGTCCTTCCAATAACTTTGTTCAAGCATTTTTCCGCTTTCTGAATAAAATTCTTTACGTCCGCTGTCCAGAGCAAAATCTCCTTGATCGTCGCTATAAAGAATGCCTGCCATTACTCCTTTGGGGTTTCCGTTGTCGTAATACTCTTTGATGTGTCTAGGGAAATCTATTTCCCTTATTAGAACTCCATCTTCGTTCCAAAGCTTCCCTGTGACAACGTGCTTGTCTTTCCAATCGTTTTGCTCAAGAAGTTTTCCGCTTTCTGAGTATATTTCGGAGTGTCCGCTGTCTACGAGACAAAGATTGCTTTTTTCAGTGGATTCTCTGTACAAAATTCCTTCCATTTTTTGTTTTATTTTTCCGTCATTCCAGTATTCTAGACAAGATTTCTGGAAGTCTAGATCCATTACCAAAACCCCATTTTCGTTCCATGTCTTGCTTGTGATTGGCTTTCTGTTTTTCCAATAGTTTTGTTCGAGAACTATTCCGCCTTTTGAATAGACTTCCGAGAGTCCGCTGTCCGGTTTGAATACGTTGTTGCTGTCTTTGTAAACAAGACCTTCAATGCGTTGCTTTTCAATTCCATTATCCCAGTATTCCACGAATTTATGTGGAAAATCTAGTTCTGTTATCAGTACACCGTTTTCGTTCCATTCCTTGCTTGCTACGGGCTCTTTGTTCTTCCAGACATTTTGCTGGTTGATATTCCCGTTTTCAAAATATGCTTCTGAAAGTCCGCTATCCAAGGTTAAGTTGCCCTGACTGTCTTTATAAAGGATACCTGTTGCGCTTTCTTTTATGTTGCCATTGCTCCAATAAATTTTGAAGAGCTTTGGAAAATCTAGTTCTGCTACTAATTTGCCATTATTGACCAGATAGGTTTCGTTGCCTTTTTTTAGTTCGTAATTGTTTTGCCCATTGGGGGAGTCGTAGGTGATAGAAACGACAGTCTTAAATTGCTCACCTTCTTTTTTGAGTAGACTGTCTATTTTGCCGTCTGTAGCGTAGTAGTAATATTCTCCTGGAATCGAATCGAGAGCTCCTTTGAATACGGAATGAGCGAATTTCGGCATTTTTGATGCAAGGATATCTGCGATAGGAGTTCCTATTCTGAAAAGGTTTGGATTTTCTTCTGTTTTCTTTTGAACGGAGGAATCCGTACTGGCGCAACTAAAGAACGCCATTCCGATGAACAGAGATAACAGTCCTTTGTAAAAGGATTTCATAGTATTCCTCCCTGAAAAGACGATAAACTTGCACTTGAAAAATAAATTTTTCAAGTGCAATAAGGTGTTGTCAACCCTCTTGGAGGGTCTTTAGGGGATGTTTTAGCGTTTTTTTGCTCTTGCCAGCACCACCACTCCGAAAATGGCAAGCAGGACTATGGCGAGCGCACTGATTTTTAAGCAGTCGTGGAAGGGTTTGCTTCGGTATTCCATGCGAACGGTGGATTTTCCCTTGGGCACTTCTACGGCGCGCAGGTTCCCGAAGGCCTTGTAGACCTTGGATTCCTTTCCGTTCACATAAGCCTTCCAGTAGGGGTGGAAGTTCCCTGCCACCACCATAATGGCGGGGCGGTCGCTATCCACTTCGAATACCTGGGTGTCCATCTTGGGCTGTTCCACGAGGCGGGCATGTCCTTGGACGATACCGCCTTCTAGGGCTTGCTCAGGATTTTCGGACAGGATGGCCTTTTCCTTGTAGTAGAAAACGTTGGGGTCGTCTTCGGGTTCTGCGGCAACTTCTGTAGGCGTGGCGGTGCTGTCGGCAGTTGCCACGGTAGAGTCTGTGGCCGTAGAATCTGCAACAGGTTCAGTCACGGCTTCTAGGGTCTTGGGCCTACGAATAGCGGCTTTCTCTTGCAATGTCTTGATGGCATCTTCGTCGCTCATGATGATGGCGTCTCCGTAGAGGTAGGCCTCTCCCATGGCGGTAGGGATAGGCATGTAGGTGGTGCCGCGCTGGCTATCAAAGATGATAAAGCCGATGTTCATCAGGTCCAGGAAGGGGTGGGCCGCTTCAGGATTGTTGATGTTCAAGAGGTAGTTTGCGTTCTGCTGGCCGCCACGGAAAGCCCTGTAGCTGGCTAGTTCGTTGTCGTGGAAACCGTCGGCGTTGCGCAAGTGGAATTGCGGGAAAGCGTTTGCTCCTAGCGCCTTGTTCCTGGAAAGGGAAAGCACGCGGGGGGTGTTCAGGCTGTCCGTCTTGTAGGGGGCCTTGACGGCGGCTACTACGGGGTTTTCCGGCTGGAGGTATTCCTTGGCTTCTACGTTCTGGATGAACGCCCCGTCAATGAAGAACAATTCTACGGCGGCTACGAGGGCGAGAAGACCCGCCTTTTGTACAATGCCCGCTTTCCACTTGAAGGTGAACAAGGTGGCGGCCACGATGATGAGCACCAGGATAAATCCGGGAATGATTTTCCCTGCACTCATCTGCATGGCGATTTCGTTCAGGGGCTTGAAATAGGGTGCCGTAACAGAGTCTTCCAGAAGTTTCTGCCCGCTCATGAGGAACATTCCGATCAAGGCGAAGCCGATTACGACGCCGGCCTGAATAGCGCGATGGGTGCCGGGGAGGCCGGCCTTAAAACTGTCGGTAAAGTTGGCCACAGAAAATTCCTTGCCCTGGTCGTCCAGGCTCATGACGCCGAGACATGCTGCGGCATACACCAGGCAGGTGACAAGTCCGAAGGGCCCGATAAAGAGTGTCCAGTTGTAACGGGCGATGACAACGATGACCAGAAGCAGCACAAACATGATGGCGCCGTGGAACAGGGCGCGGAGGTTCTTGATGGCGTCGGCAGAGTCATCGGAAATGGCCTTGAGGACCGGGGCGGCCATCATCACAAGCAGCAGGGGCAACCAGAACAGCGCCATGCCGGGGGCACGGAAATTCTTGACGCCAGGCAAGATGTTGTACCAGAGCTTGAATAGCGGAGAATGTGCACCCATGCCGTAGCTCAGGGCAAGGACTGCCCCAAGGCCCCAGAACATGGCCCAGCGACGTTTACCGGGTAAGAACAGGCACAGGAACCCGAGCAGGGTGAGGAGGGCTCCTGCGTTGTTGTGGTCCAGCTTGAAACTGTTATGCCCCCAGTAGAAGGGGGAACCACCCGAGGATTGGTATTCCTGGACAGTAAAATTCACGAAGGAACTGCCTTCCAGTTTACCTTCTTTCTCGTTATATTCGTAAACATCCACTCCGATGAACCCGGGCAAGAGCATCTGAGCCAACTCTTCTTGATGCAGGGACCAGCTAACGGCATGGCCGTAGTTGGTGTGTTCTCCATCGCCTCGGACAGACTGGGTGGTGGTGTACTGGTAGGGCGGAACCACTTGGAAGCAGGTGATGGCAAGCCCGAAGGCAAGTCCCGCCGCAGCAAGTCCTATACGTTTGCCTTTGGTCTTGAAAGAATTGCAATGGAAGAAAGCTTCGTAAAGAGTGTAGAGCCCTGCGCCCCACAGGAATAGGTAGGTTAGTTGCAGGTGGGATCCCAGAATCATCCAGGTGATGGAAAGGGCGAGGACAACCAGGTAGGGAAGGCTTCCGTCACGAACGATTTTCCGGATGGCAAGCAGGGCCAGAGGAGCGATGGCGAAAACCATCATCTTTCCATCGTGACCTCCGTAGATGTAGGTGAAGTACTCCGGTGAGAAGGCGTAGAGCATGCCGAGAAGTGCTGCCCACCAGCGGTTCCCCGTCAGGTTCCAGGCCAGCAGCATGGCGCTCATGAAAGCCACCCAGATGGTCAGGATAAACTTGAAACCCACTGCTCGTGCGGGATCTGTTAGGAACTGTACCCACACCAGCGGATGATAGACATCGGCAAATGTCGCATCGATAGTGGGAAGTCCTCCTAGGCGTGAATCGTCCCATTCTGTGAGTATGGCGTTTTCGGCACGGAGGATGCGACTACCGATACCGTTCAGCTGGTCGCTGTTCAGCATCAGGGTGTCGGGGTTGAAGGCGAATTCCCGGAAGACAATGAGAAGGATGCCCAAAAACAGCGCGGCAGACACCGCGAAAAACAGGGGTTTCTTGTTTAGAAAGTTCATGCTGGACAATATAGCAAAGCTAGGCAAGTCCAGAAAGCGAAAAACACTAGTCGGCGGTGTTCTCGTCGAGGCGGGCGGTCCTTACGATACCGTAGATTCCCAGAGCCGAAATTAGGCAGACGGCCACAATTACCAAAATCTTGAAAATCTTTCCCATAGGATCCTCCTGGCTGCATCTAAATCTATTTGTTTTTTTTGAGAAAAGCAATAGGTAGAGTAATTTTTTTCGGATTTTTCTATATTCCCCTGCGATGGTGAGATTCTTTGCCTACATAGCCCTAATTATTTGCTTGGGAACGGTTTCTGCGTTTGCCCAAAGTGACCCCCTGCAAAAAGGAAAAACGGGCATTGAGTCAATTGACACCCTTACGGTAAATGAATGGGATATTCCCACCACCCGTAATTCTCTGCCCTTGACCATGCTTTTTAGCATATTTCCTGGGGGAGGCCATTATTACACGGAACACTATGTGAGGGGCGGCTTTATTACTGCACTCGAAGCTTTTCTTTTTTACGAGGTCTATTACAACAAGGCTTATCAGAAAGACCGTGTTTTGAAGCAGACTAGACCTTTCCAGGATTCGGTGGCCAAATATACTCGAAAACTTGCGTTTGCGGAACAGGATAGCGTATTCGCATACCAAAAAAAACGTAACGAGTTTGTGAATCGAGTCCGTGAAAAAAGCGATAAAAAGAAAGAGCAAGAAGATTTACGTATTGCGGAAAACGCCTGGTTGTTGGGTCTACACTTGTATGGAATGTTTGATGCTTTTGGTATTTGGTGGAAAAACAATTACAGAAGTGTGGAACTCCGTAGCATGAAATCGGCTATTCTTTGGGCGATAATTCCAGGATTTGGTCAAATGTACAATGGAGAATTTGGCAAAGCCGGGCTTTTGTACATGGGACTTATTGGAGCCTCTACGAGTATATGGACATCCCAAAAAATGGTCAATTATTATGTGGAACGCAAGCATATGATGGCTGCGGAAAGTCCTGATTCAGAAGATTATGAACGGGTAGCAGAGCGCTTGACCTATTACCGCAAGAACCGGAATCAGTACATTTGGGGTATAGCGCTAATATATCTGTACTCCATTGGCGATGCGGCGGTGGATGCATTGCTCAGCGACTTTGACAATCCGGTCCACTTGGCTTTGTTGCCCAACCTCACGGGCGGAGCCCAGGCCCTCATGACGCTAGATTTTTAACCTAGCGGGAGTGGTGGCATCTGAATACCGTCATGAATCTTTGTGAATGATCCTCGGTAGTGCCCTTCGAGATTGCGCTTGAATTCGAAGCGGTTCACCATGGTGTAGCTGAATTTTCCCTCTACGAAATCGCTATCAGGGAGACCGCAGGCGAAATGCTGTAGGGCGGCGATGACTCCAGCGTGAGTGACCCATAGGAATTCTCCCTCGTCGGGGAGCGTGTCCAGGAATTTCCCGACGCGTTTGTCTACATCGTAGAAGCTTTCTCCCTGCGGAAAGCGAAAACCCCGCAAATCTTTCATCCAAGAGGCCATTTCTGCCCTAGGGACGGCGGTCAGTTTTTGGCCTTCCCAGGTCCCGAAGTTGATCTCTTGGAGGGCGTCTACCTTTTCGATGTCAAGGCCTGTTGCTTCTGAAACGGCCTCGGCAAGCCGGAGACAACGGAGCAAAGGACTGCTGCATAGTCTCGTGGGGCGAGCTCCGGTTTTCAGAAAGTCTGCAATGGCGCCTTGCGCCTCTTCGGGAAATGTGGGGGAAACGTCAAAATCAAGCCGGCCGTAGCAGACGTCTTTGGGGTTATAGGGCCTGGTATGTCGGAAAGTCCAGAGAATCATAAGCCAAGGTGTTTAGAGAATATTGATCATGTAGCCTACACGCCAGATATATGTCGGTTCGTCATGTTTGAGAAAATGATAAACGGGGTAGGCAATTTGGGTATAGAACCCGTACAGGTGTGCCCGGAATTCCAGGGATATTTCGGCGGATTCCTTGTAGTTGTAGGGATAGACGAATATGCCTCCGTTGCTTTTGTTCAATGCTTGGTGCATCTTGTTCGGCGAGCGTGCGTATTCGTAGCCTCCACTTATTCCTAGGTCCAGATTGAACGGTTGTTCCCGGAATAGGGTCCAGGCCAGGTCGCCCCGCAATCCGCACCAGAAATCGTTATCCCCCTTGTGGGTTCCCATGCCTTCTATATACAGGATAGCGTTCTTATACCCGAACCCTATGGTGCCCATGACCGGGGTCATTTTCCCGGCAGAAGCCCCGGCAGCAAACCGCCATGATTGGTCGCCAAAGGCCAGCATGGCTAGTAGGGCTAGCATTAGCAGGGTCCTTTTGATGGAATTTGCGCAAAACATGCCTCAAAAATAGCAAAGGCATTGCAAAATATTGCGAAAGTTCTATCTTTTCGCATACAGAGAGGAAAAATATGAAACTGAAAACTTTAATCTTGTTTGGTGTAGCCGCTTTGGCTTCCGTAACAACCGCCCATGCTGAGGGGGGCATGTTCGAAGGCGCTCTGCCCGAAAACTGGACCGCTGATGTGGTGGCTGGTGTCAAGTACACCCGTATGCAGTTTAGCAACTGGCAAGAAGATGGAACTTCTATGTACACCTGGCTGGTGACTTACTATGCCGACGTGCAGGGTAAGTGGAAAGTCGCCAACTGGCGTAACCTGATAGACTTGCAACTCGGTCAGTCTTGGACCGATGGTTTGGGCAAGCGCAAAGCCGTAGATAAAATTTTCTGGGAATCCACCCTGGATTTCAACATGACGGAGATGCTCAAGCCTTACCTTGGTGCTCGTTATGAAACCCAGTTCATGAAAGGGTACAATTATAGCGAAGATGACGAAGGAAATGAAATCAAGACTGCGATTTCATGCTTTATGGACCCGGCTTACTTGACCCAGATGGTGGGTATAGCTTTTATTCCCAACGACAACTTTAGTCAGCGTGTGGCTTTTGCAAACCGCATGACCATTTCTCACGGTTACGGTTATGCCGATGATCCGGATACTGAAGATGAGATTGAAGAGGTGAAGGACGAACCCGGTATGGAAACCATCACTGAGTTCAAGTATGCGCTTTCTGATATTGTAAACTTTAAGACCCGGTTGTGGACTTTCACCAACTTCAAGGGTAAGGACGAAATCGATGCCAAGTGGGAAAACCTGCTGGCCGTGATTATCGCCCCGCTTATCGAGCTCCAGGTGGGTTACGATATGGTGTATGACAAAGACCAGGATAAAGATGTCCAATACAAGAATATGGTCTTGTTCGGAATCACCTGGCGCTGGTTCTAGAATTTAGTGCCACTCGACTGAAGAATAATCTCGTTCTACGTTAAGTCGAAAGTTTCAATGGAACCTGTTTAAGAAACCTCCCGTTCGCGGGAGGTGTTTTTTTTTCATCTGTCATGCTCGGCCCCGACCGGGCATCTCCTTTAACAAATCTTTCCCTCGATGTGTACATTCCCTCGCTCGCAGATTCATTTCATTCGACTGCTCTCTCGGGAAGCACACATCTCGGTCAAAAAATTGGCGATGGGTTTAGGTATCAAACGCTATCTCTGGCAAGAACATTTACTACAGGAGAGATACGTTACCGCAGGCGGAAACTCTTGTGACTGTTAGTCCCTGCGAGTTTCCTTCGAGATATTGTATAGTCCTTGCATTTACATTTCTGAAGGATTTTTATAAATTAATGACTTAATAAGGGGTGTATATGCGAAAACTGAGTCTTGGACTTTCTTTTGCCGCTATGGCGGTGCTTGTTGCCTGTGGTGACGACAATAGCTCGATTGCTAACGACTTGGACGAATTGTCAAGTTCCAGTGAGAATGACGTGAACGACGTGGTTACCGGTACATTTACCGACCCCCGTGACGGGCAAACCTACAGAACGGTCAAGATAGGGAACCAGACTTGGATGGCAGAGAACCTGAACTATCGATACCTTGGACCCACCGATGACTTAGATTCTTCCAGTTTCTGCTACGATGACGACCCTGCCAACTGCGACACCTATGGTCGCCTGTACCTGTGGAGTGCGGCCATGGACAGTGCGGGAATCATCGAGGGAAATACGGCCAACGGCTGCGGCTATAATTCGGAATGTTCTCCCAGCGGAAATGTGCGGGGCGTATGCCCCCAGGACTGGCACCTGCCAAGCAACTGGGACGAATTTGAAACACTGTTTGAGGCTGTCGGCGGACAAGAAGTAGCGGGTGCCATGCTCAAGTCTACGTCCGGCTGGAATAGTAATGGCGACGGTACGGATGCTTATGGCTTTTCCGCTTTCCCTGCGGGCGCCCGCAACATCGATAGCGGCTTCCGCAATTTGGGCAACAATGTCACCTTCTGGAGCTCCACTGAGATCGGTGGCAACGTGTACAGCATGTATCTGAACTACAGCTACGAGCGTGCATTCCTGGAGGACGACGGCAAGGACTTCGCGCTATCTGTCCGTTGCCTTAAAGACTAGGTTGTAGGGGCTTGGATCTCTCAAAACTCACAACCCACAACTCACAACCCACAACCCACAACCCACAACTCTTTTTCTACATTTGCCCTCATGATTAGCATTACCAAGCTGTTGATGGATGTGCCGAATTTCGGCGACACGCTTCGCTATACGCCTCATGCCCACAAGTCACAGAATGGCGTGAGCGAGGGCCGTGGCCCGGTGGTGGTCTGGAACTGCACCAAGACCTGCAACCTGAACTGCGTCCACTGTTACGCCCGTTCCGAAGCCATCAAGTATCAGAACGAACTGACTCACGAAGAAGGCCTTGCCCTCATCGACCAGCTTGCCGATTTCAACGTTCCCGTCATCTTGTTCAGCGGCGGCGAACCTCTGTTGCGTCCGGACTTTTTCGAACTGGCGAATTATGCCGCCGGCAAGGGAATCCGCCCAACCATCAGCACCAACGGCACCCGCATCGACGAAGACGTGGCAAAGCGCCTGAAGGACATGGGCGTAGGGTACGTGGGCATCAGCCTGGACGGCTGTGAAGCCACTCACGACAAGTTCCGCGGTAAGCCGGGAGCATACCAGATGGCGCTCCGGGGCATCCGCAACTGCGTGGCCACGGGGCAAAAGGTGGGGCTTCGCTTTACCATCACCCGTGACAATTTCCAGGACCTGGATTCCATCTTCGATTTGCTGGAACAGGAAAATATTGATCGGGTGTGCTTCTACCACCTTGTCTACAGCGGTCGTGGCTCTGCCATGGTGGAGCGGGACCTGAGCCACGAAGAGAGCCGCCAGGTCATGGACCTGATTATCAGGCGTACCCTGGATTTCAAGGCCCGGGGCATCAACAAGGAAATTCTCACCGTAGATAACCACGCCGACGCCGTCTACCTATACCTCAAGATGAAGGAAAAAGACCCCGTCCTCGGGGAACGCGTGCTGAAACTCATCCAGAGCAACGGCGGGAACCGTAGCGGCATGGCCTTCGGAAACATCGACAGTGTAGGGAATGTCCACCCCGACCAGTTCACCCAGTACATCTCCCTGGGGAACGTGCGGGAACGCCCCTTCGGTGAAATCTGGACCGACCTGAGCAACCCCATCATGGCGGGCCTCAAGGACCGCAAGCCCCTTCTGAAGGGCCGCTGCCCCAAGTGCGCCTATCTGAACCTGTGCAACGGTAACTTCCGCACCCGCGCCGAGGCCGTGACCGGCGACTTCTGGGCCGAAGACCCTGCCTGCTACCTGACGGACGAAGAGATTGGGGTTAGGGTCTAGGGGTTAGGATCTAGGGGCTAGAATTTAGGGATTAGGGAAAAGAACCTTTTTTCATAATAATTATTGGCTTTTTTCCTCTGGATAAAGTATATTCTATGCCATGAATGGCGAAGAATTGAAAATTTCCGAAAAGATTAAGGGCTATCTCGGCTCCCATGGCTATGCCGACGACTTTTCTGTAGAATCCATTGCGGGGGCTGGTTCGGGCCGCCGCTACTACCGGATTTCTTCTGGCGAGCGTTCCTCCGTGCTGCAGGTGTCCGCCGAAGTAAACGACGATTTCAAGAAGTTCGTGGAATATTCCCAGGTGTTCAAGGCAGAAGGCCTTCCGGTACCGAAGCTCTTCTGCGTAGATGAAAGTTCCGCCCAGATTCTGCAAGAGGATTTGGGAAACCGTCGCCTTCTGGACGACGTGTCTCCCGACAAGCCCCAGTCCGGCAGTGTCCGCATTCTCTACCCCGAGGTAATAGAGGCCTTGATTCACTGGCAGAACGCGTCCCAGTCTCTGTTCAGTTCCCACACGGACCTGTGGCTTCGCCGCTTTGACTTTGCCGCCCTCAAGTGGGAAACGGATTACTTCACCGATAATTACCTGAAGGTCCACTGCGGAATCGACGACATTCCCGACTACGTCCGTAATTTCTATTCCCTCCTGGCGGTTTCCGTAGATGCCCAGACCAAGGTGCTGATGCACCGGGATTTCCAGAGCCAGAACATCATGATCCGCCCCAATTCCGAAATCGTGTTCGTGGATTACCAGGGGGCGCGCCGCGGCTCCATGTTCTACGACATCGCGTCCCTCCTTTGGGACCCCTACGTGGGTCTGCCGTTGGACATGGTGAAGGACTTCTTTGAATACTGGCGGTTCCAGTACAAGGGCGCAAAGATTTACACCAAGGAAGATGCCTGGGAAAGCTTTATCCATGCAAGCCTCCAGCGCGTGATGCAGGCCCTGGGTGCCTATTGCTTCCTATCCAAGACCAAGGGTATCCAGAAGTTCGAGCAGTATATTGAGCCGGGCAAGAAGCAGCTGCGTTCTGTTTTCTCGGAATTCCGAAACATCGCCAAGGCCACGGATTCCCAGGTGTTCTCCTTTATGGAGCGAGCTCTCCTTTGAGTTCTCTGATTCCCGCTTATACGCAAGTTTATAAGGAACCGGTTGCTTTTCAGAAAGCGCTGGGCTTTGCCTTTGAGGGGCTTGTAAAAGCGGACGTTCCTTTTGATGCCCTGCCTGCGTGGAAAGCCGTCGAAAAGCGGATAGGGGAGGGAATCTACATGGGGTCTGGCCTTCTGTTGCCCCATACGAGAATCTCGGGACTTGAATCGCCCCTGATGGCCTTTGCCGTCGCTCCCGAAATCCAGGGCGTTTCTACTCCCCGGGGAGAAACGGCTCAGTTCTTGTGCCTGCTCTTGTCCCCGGCGGAATCGGCTACGGCTCATACGGTGGCCATTGCCGGAGTGGCAAAGCTTTTGCTTGATCCGGAGTGGAAAGCGAAGGCCCTTGCCTGTGCCGATGGGGCCGCCCTGAAAGAATTGTTTTAGGGCAAATTTTTGTCAAGACATCCCTGAAAAAAAATATGTTGATAACTTGTGAAAACCATAGGGATGTGGTTTTGATTATCAAGGGTGTAAAAAGGGTGTTTTTCGGAGAGAAACGGACATAGACGGGGCATAACAGAAAATTGCCCTTTTTAAGCGGAAAACGGCGGTTTTTGAAAAAATTTCAGCGAAAAATCTCTTTTTCGTATGTTTTATTTAATTTTGGTGAACGATTTTGTTTGACCCTCTTTTTGTGTTTGGAAAACTGTGGATAACATTGCTTATTTATTAGATGAAAACAGCTCCCCCTGGGCGCGGGCCATGGCCCTTGTCCGCGAGGAATGCTCCGAGTTTGGCGCCGCCTTTTTTGATGCCGTTGGTTTTGATGGATTTTGTGAAGGTTATGTCTGTTTGACTGTTCCCGATAGCTTCAGGGAGACTTGGCTCAACAGTCATTACGGTGCCCTGCTCCGCAAGACTTTTGCCTCTGTATACGGTAGCGACTTTGTGGATTACAAGGTCCGCGTGTTGAATGAAGCCACTGCCGATGCTACCCCTTCAGTAGCTGCGGCTCAGATTTCAAGAGAAGTAGAGCGTCGAATCCTCGCTTCCAAGGCTCGTGCATCTGCACAGCAGTCTGCCCAGAAGACAAAAGAACATCTTAAGTTGTACGAAAAGTACACCTTTGATAACTTTGTCGAAGGGGAGTGCAACTTTACGGCTCTCAAGGCTTGTCAGACCATAGTGGAGCATCCAGGTGATGCGGCCATGAATTTGCTTCTGGTTTATGGGGCTCCGGGCCTTGGCAAGACCCACCTGCTCCAGTCCATTGCTGCAAGCCTTCAGAAGACTCGTCCGGAACTTAGAATCCTTTACCGTCAGGCTTATGATTTTTTGCGGGATTATTCGGCCATAGGCGATGCCGCCAAGGCAAAGGATTGGGGAAAGGTAAACGAGCTCAAGCAAAAATTTTCGGACATTTACGAGCATTGTGATGTTCTTTTGCTTGATGACATTCAGCTTCTGAAGAACGGCCTCAAGAGCCAGGAACGCCTGTCCATGCTCATCAAGTACATGAGCCGCATGGGCCGCCAGGTGGTGCTTAGCTGCGACTGCCATCCGTCCAAGTTCAAGAAGCTTTCGGCAGGCGAAAAACCCGAGAAGAATTCCCTGTCTCACGAACTGACGGCGGACCTGCTGAACCCGCTGGAAAACTGTGTGGGCGTAGGGCTTGCAGAACCGGACTTCAACACCCGTATGGCCCTTATCCGCAAGATGTCCGAGGGTATTCCCTTTGTAGAATCCGACCGTGAAGAGATTTGTCGCTACTTGGCTATCCAGCCCAGGGCGAATGTTCGCATTATCGAAGGCCTCATGAATTGGCTTCGGGCCATGCATGTGCTCAATAACGTGGAACTGAACCTTGCCAATGTGAAGCGGATGCATTCGGCGCCTAAGTCCGGTGCGAACACCGTCCTTACGGTGGATAACATCCTGGAGTCCGTTGCCGCCGAGTTTTCCGTTGAGCCTAGGGTGCTCTACTCCAAGCGGCAAGACGCCGGGGCGTCTATCCCGCGGAAGGTGGCCATGTACCTGTGTCGGGAATTTACGACGGAATCCCTCAAGAACATCGGTGAGGCTTTCCACAGGGATTATTCTACGGTGATTTCGTCCATCAATTCCATCGTGGAACAGCTCTCCAAGGATGCAGGCCTCAAGCGCCGCGTCGAGGACATCCGTTACCTGCTGGAAAGCTGATTTTTGTCGTTTTTGGCTTTTTTTCGGCTTGTTTTAAGGGAGCGACGCCCTCCCTTTTTTGTTTAGTGTTTATCTTTATGCAAAAAGTGAGGTTTTTATGAAGAAATCTTTTTTGTTGGCTGGCGGTTTTGCCTTGGCCCTTTTCTTCGCCGCTTGTGGCGATGACAGCAGTTCCGGTAATGATGTGGATCAGGAGACGGACGAATCCTCTTCTAGCGTGGAGGATTCAACGGACGTGTCTTCGTCTTCTGCGGAATACAAGGACCCGAGTTGGCCCGAAGGGGCGAGAGCTGCAACGCTGGATGATTTGAAAAAATACTACCTCGTAAAGATCAAGGGCGAAACATTCCATTTGGGCACCGGCTCCAAGAACGGCATGTTCTCCCTTTGGGGAATTGACGAATCTAACGGCAACCCTCATTTGGCCCTGCTGTTGATTATGTCCGATTTTAAGGATGGCATTATCAAGATGGGATCTTCCAATACCATGGATCCCCTGGTCTTAGACGAAAAAATCGCTACCAACAAGATCCTGAAAGATATTATGAAGTCCTCGAAGGATATGGAACTGTCGTTTATCGTGAACGGCGACAAGCTGATGTATCGTGTGGATAAGGGTGATTTTGCCGAGGCTGAGGTGGAACAGTTGAAGGCTGACCAGTCTTTGGTCACCGATGCCGCAAACTTTGAGAAAAAGCGCCTGGCTTGCACAGTTGCTGGCAACGACACGACTCAGGTCTATAGCTTCTACAAGGGCCGTTACATTATGGAACGTGTCGTAGGCAAGGATACGGTGTCCTGGAATGCCGGCTATGTGGATACCTATAGGGGCTACACCTTCTTTGTGTCCAAGTTTGCCACCGGTGCAGACCTGGCCATGATGACCCGCCAGGTTACGGCGTCCATGGATTCGATCCGTGGTAATTCCAAGTGCGTCAAGTCCGATTTCAAGTACTCCGACGTGGACGTGGCCTCTTTGAAGGGTGACTGGGCTACCTTGGACAAGTCTACCAACACGGATTGGGAATTCAACTTGAAGAAGACCATGGATTATTCCTTGATGGCAGCCTCCGGTATGAACGAGAACAAGTCCGGAGTCTGGGATGTTTATGGTGACGTGCTGCTCCTGAAGGTCGAAAAGATGCTTAAGGCCGACGAACGCAAGTGCGCTAGCGCCATCAAGGGGAATGTGACAAGCATCTCCGAAAAGGGCTTCACCTACAATCATTCGGACAAGTGTTCTCCTGCAATGCCTAAGGCATGGGAAGTCCCTGTTTACGAATAATAAAGTCCTTTAGGTAATGTTCTTGAAAAACGTTCACCGAATTATTTTTGCGGCGACTCTGTTTACCGCTGGTGTTACCGTTGCATGGTCTGCATCTCCCGTGCTCGGGCCAGACCATCACCGTAACCTGAAACTGCTAGAAACGGCACCGCTCCTGTTCGAGTACCACCGCTTGACGACCGGGGACATGCCTCAGTCCTTTGCGTACCCTCGTCGGGACACGTCGTTCCAGAAGAACTTTGTGAAGACGGAACGGAATGCGTTGCTCTATTATGACAATGCCTGCGGTCCTATGATTTCCGGGCACTTTGGAGCGGATTCCCTTAGAGACTTGGATTCTTGCCAGGCTCGTGCGCCCCGTATAGCCCTTGCCACCAGCGTGGTGGGCGGTATTGACTACCGTGGGGGAGAATCCCTTGGTGATACCATCTGGCCAGGAATTGACGGAGGCATTTACCTGAGGGGCTATGCGGACTCTGTGGACTTTGTGCTGGACGCCCGCATTTATGATGAATCCCATACAGCGGAAACGCCCGGGTCTTTTGACCGGGAATTCGTAGAGGTCCAGAAAGAAGAGAACAACTCCGGCGTGGAGTACGCCAGTTATGCCCGCTACCGGACTCATTTCGGTTTCAATTACGATTGGTTGCGCATTGACCTGGGTCGTGACGTGATGCACTGGGGTCCTGGTTACTACAACAACCTGACCCTGAACCAGTTCGCCCTCCCGTACAATATGCTTGCCATGGACATGCGGTTTGGTCCCTTGCGCGTTATCAGTTTTTATGCGGATTTGCGTGTTTATAACAATAGCATGAGCATGAAAAACAAGGACGATACGCGGAACCTATTTGGCCACCGCTATGAACTTGCCGTAGGGAATGCCACCATTGGTATTAGTGAATTGACGGTGCTCTACGATAACATGAAACCTTGGCTCTTTGTGCCGACGGCGCCCTTGTTCATGGAAAAGGGAAACTATTCTGAGAACAGCAACAACGGTGCCTTGGCTTTTGATTTGAACTACCGCCTGTTCCAGTTTGCTCGTGTCTATACGGAATTCTTCCTGGACGACATGGAAAGCCCTGTGAGCCTGGTGAAGAACGATAACATCGAGGCCAAGTGGGCTTGGATGGCGGGTTTGCAGGCGGGTCACGATTTTTATTTTAAAGGACATAAACTGGAAGTAGGAACCATTGCGGAATACGCCCGCATAGAGCCTTATGTTTACGGACACTTTGAAAAGAACACGGCCCAGATGGCCCATCTGGGTTACCCTCTCGGAAACCAGGCCGGGCCCAACAGCCGCACGGTGGACTGGAGCGTCTTTGCCCGCCTGGATGGCCATATCTTTGCAGGCATCCGGAACACATGGTTCTGGAAGGGTACGGATTACGGTAGTGCCATAAACGATACTACGCCTCTTCATAACCACATGAAGATTCATAAGAAGTATCTGGACGGTGCGGAAATGCTATACTCCCTGACGCCTGCGCTGAGCTACGAAGGACAGTTCGTGAGTTTCTTGGGTGAGGTGACCTTGTTCGATGACAAGAAGGTTTACCTGAGGGCCGGTTTCAAATGGTAAAAAAGCCTGAATTGCTTGCACCGGCGGGGGATTTAACCCGTATGAAATACGCCTTGGCCTACGGAGCCGATGCGGTATATGCTGGACAGCCCGCTTTTTCTTTGCGGGCTCGCGAAAACGGTTTCAAGAATCTGGATGACTTGGCGGAGGGCGTCGCCTACGTTCACGACCAAGGGAAAAAGTTCTACTTGACCAGTAACGTGATTCCACGGAACACCAAGGTGGAACCGTTCCAGAAGGCCTTGCTTGCCGCCCTGGAGTTGAAACCCGACGCCTTGATTGTGGCGGACCCTGGTTTTGTAGGCTGGCTTCGGAAAGTTTCCCCACAGACTGAAGTTCATTTGTCTGTGCAGGCCAACACCACTAACTATTTGACCGCCTCTTTCTGGAAGGATTTGGGAGTCCGTCGTATCATCTTGAGTCGTGAGCTTCGGTTGTCTGAAATTCTTGAAATCAAGGAAAGAATACCTGACCTGGAGCTGGAGGTCTTTGTCCACGGGGCGGTGTGTATGGCCATGTCGGGCCGTTGTATGCTTTCGAACTGGGTGACAAGGCGGGATGCCAACCAGGGGGCTTGTGACAACAGTTGCCGTATGCCTTACCGCCTATATGCCAACGAAGGCCCGCAGTGCGAAGGTTACAGGGAGCAGGTCGGGGAGTTCTTCTTGCAGCGGACTGACCGGCCGGAGCTTTCGCCGGTGGCCTTGGACGAAGACACCTGGGGCACTTACTTCATGAGCAGCCGAGACCTGTGTGCCCTGGATGTTGTTCCTGATTTGGTCCATGCTGGGCTGGACTCTTTCAAGATAGAGGGCCGTACTCGTTCGGTCTATTACCTAAGCCAGGTGGTGCGGGCTTACCGCATGGCCATCGATGCCTCTGTTAATGCCTTGGAATCGGGAGATTCCTCGCCTGTTGATTTGAGAGAGGCTCGTCACGCTTTGGACTTTGTGGACGGTCGTGGGTTCATGCCTGGATTTTTGAAAGGCCCCTTGCCTCAGAACTATGAATCCACCCATGTGGATGCTCCGTCGGGCTGTGTCTGTGCTCAGATTCTGGACTACGATGCACAGAGCCGTTCTTTCTGCGTGAACGTGAAGAATCAATTCTCTATGGACGATTCCTTGGAGCTGATGACCCCCGAAGGAATGTCTCTTTGTAAAATCTCGTCGTTGAAAAATTTCAGGGGCGAAGACGCCGACCGTCTGAATCCTGGCACGGAAGGGCGAGTTTTTGTACAAGATAATGGAAATTGTTCCTTGGAAAATGTAAAATTTGGCTTTTTCGTGAAACGGACGGGCCCAAAACCCGAAACAAATACATAAATTGTTGCCATGGCTGTAGATGAAGCTACAAAGAAACAAGATGCGCTGGAGCTCTATCAGATAGACGATAAAGCCATCGTGCCCTTTTTTAAGGCCCATCTTGATGAATTGCAGAAGTTTCTACAGGAACACAAAGGCGAAAACCTTTCCTTGTTGGTCAAGCTCAAACAGTTTATCCGGACCTACCGTTTGCCCTTCAATATGCAGCGCTATATGGAAGTCCAGAGGACTTACATTCAGCAGAGCTTGCAAACGCAGAAGCAGAACCGCCAAGAGGCCGTGAGCCATTGGATTCAGGAACATGCCTGCAGACACCGCAACCGCATGATACAGCTCCAGTGTCTCTATTTGGAGCGGATAAAGGACAAGTTGATTCCCGAAGTCCAGGCCATGCTGGAACGCAGACTTGAAAAACTTCAGGGTGAATCTCAGGAAAAATAATAAGGACGAGATGATTCCGAATCGCCCTGATACAGTTTGGCTTTTTGACTACGATCTTACTTTGTACGGAACGGAAGAGCGTTACGTCATTAACTCCCTTGACCATCGTATTTCCCTCTTTGTGCAAAAGACTGTAGATACGGATTTCGAGACGGCACACAAGATTCGAACGGATTATCTGGAGCGTTTCGGAACGACTCTTGCAGGACTTATGGCCATGAACCATGTGGATCCCGATGAATTTTTCGATTTTATTCATGAGCCGGAAAATCTGATTTATCCCAAGGCGTCCCCTGAAAAGCTAAAGCTCCTGCAGGGCTTGTCTGGCAAACGGTATGTGTTTACTAACGGTCGCCATGATTGGAGCGAGATGGGTATGGACCACATGGGAATCCACTCGGCCATAGATGGGGTGTTTGACCTCAAGATGATGGACTGGATTGGTAAGCCTCACGATAGCGCTTATGAGAAGATGGAAAAGTGGCTTAGCCAAAAAACGCAAATAGTCTTGCTGGAAGATTCTCTCCGGAACTTGGAGCCGGCCCATCGTCGTGGCTGGACGACGGTCTTCGTGAATCCTTCTGCCGATGTTCCCGACTGGGTGGACTACCATATTCCGCACATCCTGGATCTGATCCGAATTTTGGAATAGAAGATTTTGTATTTTGTTTCCCGTATGAAGTTTTCTACCCTGTTTTTAGTTGCTCTCTCTCTTATGGCGACCCTTTCTTGGTCTGCGCCAGCTCCTGCGGATCGAAAGGGCTTTAGCAACATGATGGTGACGACGGAATATTCCGATCTTTTGAAGGAAAAGAATGCCCGCAACGATTCGTTGCTCCCTGCCTTGGATGGTGACAAAGCCTTTGCCGAGGTGCTCCGCCAGAATCCGAATTTCTGGAGTCTGGGCGGGGCCTTGGATAAGACGGAATCTCTGGTGACGAAACTCAATGCGAAAATCATTTTCATCGATGGTATTAGAGAAGAACCTTTTTGCGAGATAGACAAGACTTTCGGAAGTAATGCCGGTGAGTGGAATGTCCGCATCGGCGTGGACTTTGTTTCGGGTGGTTCCAATACGGTGCATATTCATGTGCAACAGTGCTTGGACTATGTTCGAGACCAGCTGGGCTATGCCGTCAAGAAGGGCGACAAGGTGGTGCTCGTTCCGCCAAAGAAGGTTCTTGACAAAATTAAAGAAAGCGAGATTCCTGATGCCATAGATGTGGACTTACAGCAGACTTTGTTGAAAGCCCATGAAGACGTAAATTTGACTGGAAAATGTCCGAAGGATATTGAGGCCTATATCATCCTCATGAAGGTTTACGAGCAGGTCAAGGACCAAAAGATGGACTATGTGGTCATCAACGACCAGCTGAACAAACAACGCAATGGCGCCGGTCGCGTGCAGAGCTGTGCTTTTAGTCGCGAATGGAACAAGAAGTACCAGGAAAGCGCTAGCTTTGAGTGCGATATAGACCATGATCGTTGTACCTATCGCCAAGAAAATGATGGTAATTCCGACTGGCAAATCAATTACGACAAAGACCGCTTTGAGTATATCAACAAGAAGTTTCTTTTTTTCAACTTGAACCCCAAGAGCATCCACAAGGGTGGCACTATGCTGGATTTGCGGTTGCTCAGACTGTCTACGAACCTTTATTTGGAAGCTTACTTAAATTTGAAAGGGGAGCCCGTGACTCTCGGTCTTGTCATTGTTCCTGGCGATAAGATCATGGAGGATTACGAAGACGATGAAGGCGAAGAAGGCGAGGAAGAAACTGAAGAAACCGAAGAGAACGAAAAAATGGAAGAAATACAACCTTTTGACTGAGTTTTAGGGTTGTTTTTTCGAAAGATTTTCGTTTTTTTGTTGTTTTATTGTATATTTAGGAAGGATCCTTTTCAGGGGGAAATTTATGAATCGTCTACTCAAGATATCTTTGATGGCTGCCACCTTGGTCGCATCGTCTATGGCAGATGAACAGTTCGGCGGCGTGGGTATAACCATTTATCAGATTCCTCAGGGCGTACATGTGGTCCAGGTAATTCCTGGCACTCCTGCTGCTGAGACCAATCTTCAAGCTGGCGATAACATTATTGCCGTAGATGGGGTGAGTCTCAAGGGTCTAGATATCGAAGAATCCAAGGACATGCTTCGTGGCCAGGTGAACAAGCCTGTAGAAATCACATTTGTGAATTCCGGAGATACCCTGAAGACGACACTTCGCCGTACCCAGATTACGGTTAAGGATTTTGAGAGCAAGCAGGTGGAGTCTTGGTATGGCGATAAGAAGGAATTTGACGCCCAAGAACTGGAAACCTTTGCTAGCGCTAACGGTGGAAACAAGCAGTTGGTGGCCGTGTTAAAACATGGGTCCTTGGTTGAAGGAGATGTCTCTGTGAGCGCCGCCGATGTGAACGGTATTTATGTGGACAAGGTGGATGAATTTGCTCCCAAGGCTAAAAAGAATAGTGCAAACAAGTCCGGCTCCGCAAAGTTCAAAGGGCTTTCCCGTAATGCTATCGCTTTCACTTTGACATCTGCTGGCAAGGCTAGCGTTACTATTATGGATGCCGATGGGGCCGTTTTGACCACAGTTGTGGCCGAAAGTGCCCAGCCTGGTTTCAATAGTGTTCCCTGGAATGGTGACAAGGTTCCTAGTGGGCGCTATACGGTGTCCATTGAACACAATGGGACTGTAAGCGGAGCCAACACGGTCCTAAAGTAATTCAGCAAACAAATGTGAAATTGGAGTGTGGAATTAGTCATTCCGCACGTTACAGGTAGTGCTTGACCCGCATTTCCGGGTCGGTGTTTTCTTTTGGCGTCTTGGGAACATGGATTTTGACGGCGTAGGCGTAATGTTCCGTCTCCGCGATGATGTCGCCTTCCTGTAAATCCTCGGTCACCTGGATTTCAAGTTCCACGCCATCCTTGGCGATTCTTCGGATGGAATGTTCCTTGAGCTCGTGCTTTTCGAACAGTACGTCGATTACCTTCTTGTAGGTGCCGTGGTGGATTGTCCCGAGAATGTGGTCGCAAATCATGATGTGGTAATATAGTAAAAGGATTCTTTTCTATATTTGGTCGGCTTATGATTTCGTCGATAGTGGGCAGGTTTTACAAGCCGTCAAAGTTCAAGAAGAACGGAGGCGTGAAGGATGTGCTGGTGGTGGCGCTCCCGATGCTCCTGTCCATGTCTTTTGACACCTTCATGACCTTTATCGACCGACTGTTCCTCTCAAAACTTGGGCCTGCCGAAATGAATGCGGCTCTTGGGGCGGGGGCGGTTCAGCTTGCGCTCACCATGTTCTTTACCGGCGCCATCAGCTACACTACCGCCATGGTGGCTCAACGGCTCGGCGCAAAGAGGCACGACGATTGCGCCCGTGTATTCATGCAGTCGGTGTACCTGTCGCTTTTGAGTGTGCCGCTTCTGTATTTGACGATTCCCCTTGGACACTTTGTCTTTGGTATGGAGAACCTGGCTGCTGACCAGCTGGAATACCAGAAGACCTATTTCAATATCTTGATGTTCGGAGGCGTCATCAACCTGGTCCGCAATGCGGCGCCCTGCTTCTTTAGCGGTATTGGTGAGACGAAGATTGTGATGAAGGCCGCCTTTGTGGGCATGATCGTGAACGTGATCTGCAACTTTGTGCTGATTTACGGTTTTGGCCCGATTCCTGCGATGGGCGTGGCGGGAGCGGCCTACGGCACCCTTATCGGAAATGTGGTCTCGACGGTTATTCTGTTTGCAAAGTTCTTTGGAAAGTCCTGCAACAGCAGGTTCAATACCCGTTCCTCCTTTGCCTTCAGCTGGCCTCTGACCCGTGAACTTCTACAGCGGGGGATCCCTTCGGGAGTGGAGATGTTCCTGAACATGTCGGCGTTCCAGTTGCTGATCCTCATGTTCCACGCTCTCGGACAAGAATCGGCTACGGCGTCGTCTATCATGTTCAACTGGGACATGGTGGCCTATGTTCCCCTGATGGGCCTGGAGGTGGCATCTACAAGCCTTGTGGGCCGCTATGTGGGAGCAAGGAATGGTGCCGCCGCCACCCGTTCCACGTATTCGGGGCTGCGGCTGGGCTGGGGTTACTCCCTGATTACCGGCGTGCTGTTCATCTTTTTGCCCGGGGTGCTCACCGACATTTTCAGGCCCGACATGGCCGAGGCCACCGAAAGCGCCCTGGCCATCTTCGATACGGCGCGGCCCATGAGTATTTTTATGCTCCGGTTTGCTTCCCTCTACATTTTCGTGGAGGTCCTGTTGGTGATTTACGCAGGAGCGCTTCGCGGGGCGGGGGATACCCTTTGGGTCATGTTTGCTAGCGCCATCATGAACTGGTGTGTGGCGGGGGCACTTTACGTGTCGGCCTACATTTTTCACTTGCCGGCCCATTACGCCTGGATTGCGGTGGTGGCGGTTTACAGCACCGCACCCATTATCTTTTGGCGCCGTTGGGAAGGGGGCAAATGGCGTCGCCACCTGCTGGACAATTGATTTTTTCTTTATTCGCTTACTGTTTCTGCGTCTTTCTTTTCGGCCTTGGTCGTGTCGTCTTGCTTCGGGTATTTCCGCTCGATGAAGGTCTTGATGAGCCAGGTGGCGCAGAGGACGCACAAAATGAAGGAATAGAAGTCCAGCAGTTTCTTGGTCAGTGCCGTTTCGCTAATGGGGGTGCGTTCCATGGTTGTCTGGATTTCGTTGTTTGCCATAGGATCCTCCTGCTGGAATTATTTTCCCAATATAGTCAATTTCTGTTCCTCAAGCAGAACGCCATGATGGCGAATGCTCCCGCCACGTTCATGCTGGCCTTGCGACCTGCCATGGGGATTGTCACCTTCAGGGTGGCCTGTTCCATGAGTTCGGGGGCGATTCCCAGCTCCTCGTTCCCGAGGATGATAAGCCCCTTTTCGGGCCATTTCACTTCGGTAATGCTTGGAATGTCTTCGCCGGTTTCAAGCGCGATGATTTCGTAGCCGTTTTCCCTGTGCCACTTGATACAGTCCATGGGGCTTTCCCAGCGCTTGATGGGAATCCATTCCTGACAGCCCCGGGCGGCACTTTTTACCGTCACGTGGTCGGGGCCGCAACTGTAGCCGCTTAGGTGGACTCCTTCGAGGCCGAAGCAGTCCGTGCTCCTGATGATGGAGCCTACGTTGAAGGCGCTCCGCAGGTTGTGTACCAGCACGGCGAAGGGGATGGTCTTCTCGTTCGGAGTTTCGCGGTCCCCCGGTTCCTGCTCCAGGTAAACATCCCGTTCGAACCCGAGGCCCGCCCGCGTGCGAAATGTCTTGTACAGGTCTATCATCTGGGCCTGATTCTTGCCAGTAAGGCGTTCTGATTCGGGCAGTTTCATCCAGCTGGCGTAGGTCTCGAATTCTCGTTTAGCACGAGGCACGTCGTCGCCCAGCTGCAGGATAATAACGCGCAAAAGTTCGGCCATGCGCTTGGCTTTGGACTTGTCCTTCATGGCCAGAAATTTTGGTTCCGTGTACATGCCCAAAAGATAGTTTTTTGCTATCTTTCAAGGCGCATGCAAGATACCCCGAAACCCCGCATTCTGATCACCAACGATGACGGTGTTCAGAGCGAGAATATTTGCGCTTTGGCGAGAGCCCTTTCCTCTTTGGGAGAGGTGTTCGTCTTTGCTCCGGAGCATGAGCAGAGCGGGGTTTCTCACGCCTTTACGGTGCGTCGCGGTCTTTCGCTGAAGACGGTGGACTTGGGGGAGGCGGGTGGCTCTGCCTGGACATTTTCCATGGACGGGACGCCTGCCGATTGCGTGAAGTTTGCCTTGGGACATTTCGCCCTTTACGGCCTATCTACTGAGGGGGCAGGTCCAGGGCCCCAAGCAGGTGCGTTTGACGTTTGCTTTTCGGGAGTGAACGTGGGTGAAAATTCCGGGGTGTCGTCCCTTTATTCGGGAACGGTGGCCGGAGCCCGCGAGGCGGCCCTCTGGGGGGTACCGGGTATTGCCCTGTCGCTCCGCGGAACGGGGGCGGAATTGTTGCAGACCGCCGTGGACTTTGCCGTAAAAGTGGTGAAGGAGCGCCTTTTCGGTGCGATTCCCAAGGGCATTTTCTGGAACGTGAATTTTCCGAAGGCTACCGCCAAGACCTTCAAGGGGTTCAGGGCAGCGAAGATGGCCGTTGGAATGTTTACGGACCACTACGGTCACGAGAATGGCCTGTGGCAGTTGGACGGTGAAAAGTTGTGGAACGAGCAGCCCGCGGATAGCGACGACTACCTGCTGGAACAGGGCTACGCCACCATTACGCCCCACCGCATAGACCAGACGGACGAACAGAGTTTGAAAGTAATAAACGAGATGTTGGCGGAAACCACCAACCACTAAGAGGAAAGATCGAATGTCAGAAGAATTGGTACCAGGAACGCAGTTCAAGAGCCTGATTGAACAGGACATGCAGGATTGCTACTTGCGCTACTCCATGAGCGTGATTGTGGCCCGTGCCTTGCCCGACGCCCGTGACGGTTTCAAGCCGGTGCACCGCCGCGTCATGTTCAGCATGCACAAGTTGGGCGTGGTTCCCAACAAGGCGACGGTCAAGAGCGCCCGTATCGTGGGTGACGTGATCGGTAAGTACCACCCCCATGGCGACTTCGCCGTGTACGAGACTTTGGTGCGTATGGCCCAGGATTTCTCCCTGCGCTACCCGCTGGTGTTCGGTCAGGGGAACTTCGGCTCTATCGACGGTGACGGCGCTGCCGCCATGCGTTACACCGAAGCCAAGATGAACAACCTGGGCGCCCTGATGCTGGAGGACTTGGAAAAGGACACCGTGGACATGGGCCCCAACTACGACGAGTCCCTGGAAGAGCCACTGGTGCTGCCTTCGGCACTGCCCAACATGCTGGTGAACGGAACTACGGGTATTGCCGTGGGTATGGCCACCTCCATGGCACCCCACAACCTGCGTGAAATTGCGAACGCCATCCACGCGGTGGCCATGAATCCCGAAATTCCCGACGAGGACCTGCTGCAGCTGGTGACGGGCCCGGACTTCCCTACGGGGGCGGTGATTTGTGGACGTGCGGGTATCCGTGACGCCTACCTGACAGGGCACGGACGTGTGCGTGTGCGCGCCCGTACCGAGGTGGAAACCGACAGCAAGGGCAAGCCCCGCATTCTGGTGACCGAGATTCCCTACATGGTGAACAAGGCGGAACTCTGCAAGAAGATTGCGGAACTGGTCCGCGAGAAGCGTGTGGACGGCATTACCGACATCCGCGACGAATCCAACCGCGAAGGCATGCGGATTGTGATTGAACTGCGTCGTGACGCCGTTGCCGAAGTGGTGCTGAACAACCTGTACAAGAACACCCAGCTGCAGACCACCTTCAGCATCTACAACCTGGCCTTGGTGAACAACCTGCCCAAGCTCTTGACCCTCAAGGAGCTGATTCAGGTGTACGTGGACCACCGTATGGACGTGATTACCCGCGCCACCCAGTTCGACCTAAAGAAGGCGGAAGCCCGCCTCCACATTATCGAGGGACTCCGCATTGCCACCCAGAATATCGACGAGGTGGTGCAGATTATCAAGAACAGCAAGACTACGGAGTTGGCGAAGCAGAACCTGCAGGCCCGCTTCAACCTGGACGACGTCCAGTCCCAGGCCATTGTGGATATGCGTCTTGCCCAGCTCACCGGCCTGAACTTGGAAAAGTTGGAAGCGGAATACAACGAGCTTATCGCCACCGTGGCCGACCTGAAGGACATTCTCGCCAAGCGGGAACGCCGTATCGCCATCGTGCTGGAAAAGCTGGATGCCGTGGTGGCCAAGTTCGGCGACGAACGCCGCACCAGCATCGAAGATTCTGTAGATGACCTGGACTACGAAGACCTGATTGCCGAAGAAGAACAGGTGATTACGCTCAGCCGCGAAGGCTACATCAAACGTTTGCCGATCGATACCTTCAAGGCCCAGAACCGCGGCGGCAAGGGAATTATCGGCGCGACCCTCAAGGACGAAGACAACGTGGACCAGATATTCACGGCATCGACCCACAGCTACCTGCTGGTGTTTACCAACAAGGGCCGAGCCTACTGGACCAAGGTCTACCGCCTGCCCGAAGGAACCCGCAACGGCAAGGGCCGCCCCATCATCAACTTCGTGGGACTTACCGAAGGCGAAAAGGTGCAGGCGATTGTGCCGGTGCGCAAGTTCGGCGGGTTCTTCTGCCTGGTGTTTGCCACCAAGAAGGGTATCATCAATAAGATGGACCTGACCCTGTTCAGCCGCCCCCGCAAGGCCGGCGTGAACGCAATTCGCCTGGACGAAGACGACGAACTGGTGAAGGTGCAGCTGGTGGGCATGACCGAAGAGGAATACAAGGCTTCGCTGAATGCCAGCGACGCTGACGATGCCGTGGAGCAGGCCGCCGAGACTGCCGAAGCTGAAGTGGCCGAAGGGGAGGACGGTTCCGAAGATGTTGAAGGCCGCCCGATTCCGAAGGACCTGCTGATGCTTGCCACTCGGAACGGCCAGGCCCTGACATTCCCCATTACCTGCTTCCGCCCCATGGGCCGTGGAACCCACGGCGTGCGCGGTATCAAGCTTGCCGAAGGCGACGAGGTGATTTCGCTCCTGTGGCTCAAGGCAGGCAACAAGGTGCTGACCATTACCGAAAACGGTTTCGGCAAGCGCAGCGAACCTGGTACCTACCGCATTACCCGTCGTGGCGGCAAGGGCGTTATCAACTTGAAGGTCACCGACAAGATTGGCCCTGCCGTGTTCGTGGAAAGCGTTGCCGACGACTACGACCTGATCATTACCAGCCGCGAAGGCCAGGTGATCCGCATCAAGGCCGCCGACATCCGCCTCACGGGCCGTAATGCCCAGGGTGTGAAGGCCATCAGCCTCCGCGAAGGCGATGTGGTGCAAGATGCAACCGCACTCCCGAGCGTCGAGGATATCGAACAGGATAGCGCCGAGGCGAAGGAAACCTTCGACAAGGTGGAAGGCGTTCAGGTAGAAGACGACTCTTCGGAGGAATAGTCCGGATTGTTGCTCCGATAGAGCTTGATCAAGTTGTCATGCCCGCGCAGGCGGGCATCTCCTTGATTCCATGAAAAACGCGAAAATCGCCATCTTTACATAAATTTACACACATCCCCGGTGACATCCGGGGATTTTTTGTATATGTTTATATTGGGATTGGATTTCTGAAGAGGAGTTCAATTATGAAAAAGGGATATTTTTCGGTCGGGACAGCTGCTTTGCTATCCCTTGGTCTTTTCACCTCACAAACTCTGGCGCAGGATTTCTGCAATGCATCCCATTCGGGAACCAGCGTAAAGGAAACCGTCAATAAAACGGGTACCATTGGAAATGTTGGATACGAGCTTTGGGGTGAAAAGGGCGACCAGTCGGCCACATTCTATTCCGACGGATCGATGTATTGTGAATTCAATGGAAACAAGGACTATTTGTGTCGTTCGGGAATGTCCTACGATTGTACGCAAACTTATGATCAGTTGGGGCATTTGTACGCTGATTTCAGTGTAAAGATTTCAGGAACAAGCAATATCAACTATTCATACATTGGAATATACGGTTGGACTCGTGACCCATTGATTGAATGGTATATTGTTGACTCATGGGGAAGCCAGTATCGCCCAGGCGATTGGGTTGGTGAACAAAAAATTGGTCGTATGACTATTGACGGAGCGGAATACGATGTTTACAAGAATCATCGTAGGGCGTTTTCCATTGATGGTGATGATAAGGATTTCGATCAATTTTTCAGCATCCGTGTGAATCAAAGAAACTGTGGAACAATTGACATTACAGCTCATTTTGATGCGTGGGCCAGCAAGGGTTTGAAACTTGGAAAAATGTATGAGGCGAAGATTTTGGGTGAAGCCGGTAATAATGATGGGCCTAATGCGACAGGAAAATTTGATTTCAACTACGCGAAGGTGTATGTTGACAATAGCGGAACTCCTAAGTCCAGCGCCTCCACGAATCCCACAAGCTCCGCTTCTACCCCCACTTCTAGCGCCGCTGCACAGACCGCTGTAGGAACTTTGCCCGGAAAGATTGAATTCGAAGACTACCAGAACAAGGACGGAGACTTCACCAATGGCGGAACTTACCTGGGAGACATTGAACCCGGTAACTGGGCCGAATACACGGTGAACGTCACCTATACTGGAACCTATACCTTTGAACTCTCCGCCGCCAGAGGCGATGATCAGAACCGCACAACTTCTATCGACCTCGTCGTAGATGGAACCAACGTTGGCACGATTTCGGATATTCTGACAGACGGTTGGGATGACTACAAGTCCTTCACCGGGGTGACCACGTCCCTTTCTGCAGGGACCCACACCCTCCGCGTAGAATTTACCGGTGGCTACGTGAATGTGGACAACATCACCTTTACCGAAAAGGATGTGGACAAGGGCTCCAAGTACGAACCGCCTGCATCCATCCGCAATGTCCATCTCTCCTTGAATAGCGACAAGGACCTTCAGGTGTTCGACATGCAGGGCCGTAATTTGGGCCGCTTGAGTGTCGCCGCAGGCGCTTCTCTCCAGGATGCATTATTCGCAAGATTCCACAAGCCAGGCGTCTACCTGGTCAAGCAGGGTAGCAAGATGACCAGGGTCCGCGTTACTCGCTAATTGTCATGCCGCACTTGATGCGGCATCTCTTTTTTAATCATACAAAAAAGTCACGGCAAAACCGTGGCTTTTTTATTTGTGAATTGGAGATGCCCGCCTTCGCGGGCATGACAGGTGCAATTATTTCTTCTTGCTTTTAGACTTTGCGGCCTTCTTTCCACCTTTCGGGGGGTGAGCCGCAATCTTCTTCACGCTCTTGTCAGCCTTGGTTGGTGAGCTTGTCGAACCATCGGCCTTGAACATGGCTTCGATGGCTTCTAGAGCGCCGTTGGGGTCTTCCTCGATGATTTCGGAGGCTTCGTCTACCAGCTCGGCAAACTTGTCGTACCAGTCGGCAAAGATTTCCACTTCCAGGCGGTCCACGCCGGGAACCGTAAGGCGGGCGCCACAGCATTCGCCGATACGGTCGATATACTTGGCCATCTGGGGCTTCAGGAGGGTCAGGTCCAGACCGTCCAGGTCTTCGGGCTCGAACCAGACGCCGTCCACATCGGAATCGTCGTCGTCCTTTGCCTTCTTGCCTTTCTTGCCTTCACACTTGCCGCACTTGCACTTGCCGTCGCAGCAGCAGTCGTCGTTGCCGTAGAGCGCCATGTATTCTTCGTCGTCCATGCCGCTGTCGTAGTAGAACTCGTCATCTTCGAGGTAGAGTTCTTCCACGAAGATTCCCTTGGCGCCCAGCGTCTTGGCTGCAGCGATGAATTCCTTGAGGTCGCCACCGAAGTAGCGTGTGGAGGCGGCTTCCTCGTTCAGGGTCTGAACGGGAATGGGGGAGAGCTTCTGCTTCTTGATGTAGTCGCAGATGATTTCGCTAATGGATTTATTCTTTGCCATGGGATTCTCCTGTTAAAAATAGACGAGAGACGAGAGAACGCTTCGCAATTGCGTTGCTTCGCTACAGACGAGAGATTTTTTGAAAAGATTTATTTGGCAATCTCTCGTCTTTCGTCTGTAGCCGCGCAGCGGCGTTCTTTCGTCTAGATATGGTACTTCTTCAGGCTCTCAGCCTTTTCGTTGATGAGCTTCATGATGCGGGCCACGGCTTCGTCACCGCGGGCGGTATCCTTCACGCTCGTCATCGGCTGGAAGAGCGGGCTGTTGAACATGGTTCCCAGAGGAATCGGGTTCTTGCGGCAGAAGGTCGCTTCCACGTAGTCGCGGGCGGCGTCCTGCAGGTCGTCGCACTTCTGGAACTCGCCAGCCTGGAAAGCCTTGTACAGGTCCACGAAAATCTTTGCCGCTTCGGGGATGTTCGCCGTTGCACTCACGAGGCCCGTGCCGCCCATCTCCAGCATGTCGATAAAGAATCCGTCTTCACCGCTGAGCACGGCAAAGTCGTTGTTCTTCGTCTCGTTAATCACGCGCTTCGTGTCTTCGTGGAACTTTTCGCCAATGCGGAAATCGACCGCCTGCTTGAGTCCGATGATGTTCTTGTCTTCGGAAAGGGCGATGAGGGTGTCGGGGTGGACGTAGCTGGCGGTACGGCCCGGCACGTTGTAGATGATAATCTTTGCGCCCGTTTCGGAGCTGAGGGTCTTGAAGTGCTTCTCGATGCCTTCCTGGGAGGGGTTATTGTAGTAACCCGTGACGCAGAGGACCGGGACTTCCGCAATTTTCAACACTTCTTCGATCATCTCGACGGATTCGCGGGTACAGTTGCTGCCTGCGCCTGCAATCACGGGCACGCGGCCGTCCACGTAGTCCAGCGTGAACTTGATGATATCGAGGTGCTGCTTGTGGGTGACCGTCGCACTCTGGCCCGTGGTTCCCACAGGGAGAATGCCGGAAACGCCGGAGGCGATAAGGTCGTCAATCATCTTTTCCATCTTCTTGTAGTCGACGGAGTTGCGGAGACACTTGGGATCGTCGTCCATCAGCGGGGTGAACAACGCGGGGAAAACACCAGTAAGTTGAGAAGCTTTTGTAATCTGCATAGTGGCCATAATGTAGTAAAAGTGATTAGTGGTTGGTGGTTAGTGGTTAGGTAGTAGGTAATAGGTAGTAGGTGTTAGGGCCGCAGGGGACAAGAGGTCCGATGTCTGAGGTCGTTTCGCTTTGGGGAACGTCATCCTCGCTGTCATTCTGGAGCGCAGCGATAGAAACTGCGATAGAATCACGGGGATCCGTTTGAGGTGATTTTTTTGTTATTGGTGTTAGAAGTTTGATGCTAGAGGAAGCGGATGTGCTTAACTTGTTCTCTGACAATCAATTACGAAAGATTGGCGAGGTCTTACGGTGGCGATATGGAAAATGGGGGATAAAAGCCCTTCTTTTTAGGGGCTTTCAGTTGCCTGAACACAAATAATTTTCTCTATTTGTTCGCGGTTTTAGACTGTTCGTGGAATTTTTCCCATGGAACCGAGGATTTAGGTCCGAGATGTTCAGGAGAGGTTCCGTAAGCGAACGGCTATTTTTATAAAGAGGTTTATTTGGATAACAGGGAAAAGCTGGATGCCCTCATAGCCGAGGCCTGCGAGTTTGCGGGAGTCTCCTTGGTAGAAATGGACATGTTCCGCGCAGGCAAGCGCCGGACCGTGCGTTTGTATATCGACAAGCCCGAGGGCGTTTCTATTGACGACTGTTCCAAGGTGAGTAGGCACTTGTCCGACGCTCTGGACCTGGACCCCGAAGTTATCGAAGGCGCCTACACGCTGGAAGTGTCGTCGCCGGGGCTTGACCGCCCCCTCAAGTCGGTCGCAGATTTGCTCCGCAACAAGGGTCGCACCCTCAGGGTGACCCGCAGTACCGGCAAGCCCATTACCGGAAAGCTTTTGGATGCGGACGAGGATAATTTGACGCTGGCCCTCAAGGGAAACGCCGGAAACGTGGTCGTTCCCAGGTCCGAGGTGCTGGTCGCCAAGGTGGATGTACAAATATAATAGGAAGGTCAATTCATGAAAAATGAACCGAAAGTCAATTTGCTCGAAGCCCTGAAGGCCGTTGTAGATGCCAAGAACATGGATGATTCCGTGGTGCTGAACGCCTTGAAGCAGGCTTTGATTTCTGCCGCCAAGAAGTATCTCCACGTAGATAAGAAAATCGACGTGGAAATCACCGAGGACGAAGTCCACGTGTTCCTCCGTGCCAAGGTGGTGGATGACTATCCGGACTACGACCCCAGCATGACCGCCGAAGAAGTGGAAAAGTTGGACGAAGAATACATGCTGGTTCCCGAGGCCCAGGAATTCGACGAAGACGCACAGCCCGGCGACCTGCTTGAAATGGAAGTCCCGACTACCACCTTCGGTCGTCAGGCCATCCAGACCGCCAAGCAGCTCTTGACCCAGCAGATTCGTGACGCCGAGCGCCAGAAGATTCTGGATACCTACAAGGGCCGTATCGGCACCATGATTAGCGGCGAAGTGCTCCGCCTCGAAGGCCGCAATGTGATTGTAAGTCTCGGCAAGCAGACCGAAGCCGTGATTCCGCCCCGCGAACAGATTAGCCATGAACGCTTGGGTCAGGGCCAGTCCGTGAAGGCCGTGATTGCCCGCGTAGAGGAATCCTCCAAGAACGGTGCCCAGGTGGTGCTGTCCCGCGCCAGCGGCGATTTTCTCAAGGAACTGTTCCGCCAGGAAGTTCCGGAAATTTACGAAGGCTCCGTGGAAATCAAGGGCGTTGCCCGTGAACCCGGCTACCGCGCAAAGATTGCCGTGTACTCCCGCGACGAAAAGATTGACCCGGTTGGCGCCTGTGTGGGTATGAAGGGTGCCCGCGTGCAGACCATTGTCCGCGAACTGGGTAACGAACGTATCGACATTGTCCACTGGAACGAAAACCTGGACGTGTTTATCACTCGCGCACTTGCTCCGGCCAACATCGTGAAGCTTACCGAAGTTCCCGGCACCCAGCGTGTGGTGGTGGTCATCAACGACGAGAACCTGGCTCAGGCTATCGGCAAGAACGGCCAGAACGTGAAGCTGGCCGCCACGCTGGTGGGCCGCGACCTGGATGTGTTCGGCGAAAAGGAATGGTCCGAAAAGTCCGACGCCGAGAAGGCCGAGGTCATGACTCCTCGCGAACAGGAACTCCGCCGCAACGCTCACCGTGCAGAGAGCCTCTTTGCAAATGCAAGTCCCGAGGATTCCGCCGAAGAAAACGCCAGCGAAGCCCAGGAGACCACTGGAGAAAACGCCTAAGGAAAAGTTTTCGGCAGGGGATTTTTAAAAAGGATTAGATAGGCTTTTAATGAGTATGGAAGATCAAATCAAACCGACGGACTGGGCACAAGAACACGGACTGAAAGTGGACGTGGTCATGAAGCTGCTGAGAGATGCAGGTGTCACTGTCCGTACCCAGGTGTCCAAGGTGGCCGCCGCGGATTACGAGAAGATTGAAGAGGCTGCCGCTGTTGAAAAGCAGAAGCAGGATTCCAGGAGTAAGAACCTGAAAAGCTCTTCGTCTTCGGAATCCCAGGAAAGCACACCCAAGAAAAAGTCCGCCACGGAAACCGTGACGGTCAAGAACGGTGTGACCATCCGCCGCATCAAGGCCACAAAGCCAAAGGCCACTGCGGAAAAGCCCGCTGCGACAAAGACTAAGGCAGCAGCCAAGGCCGACGATGCTTCGACAAGCTCAGCAACCGGTGCCCCGAAGGCACCCGAAGCCGCTGCTCCAAGCGCTACCGCTCCTGCAGAGAAACCGAAGGCCCCTGAAGTTGCTGCTCCTGCAGCCGAAGCTCCTGCTGCAAAGCCTGCGGAACCTGTCAAGGAAACTGCTGCCGAGGTAAAGCCCGAAGTCAAGGCCGAAGCCCCTGTAAAGACAGACCCGAAGCCTACGGCTGTGGCAAAGCCTGCTCCTGCAAAGCCTGCAGAGCCCACCATGATGACCTCTTCTACGGAGCTGAAGCAGCCTCCCATGAAGGCCCAGGTGTTCAAGCCCGATGCGGCTATCCTTGCCCGTATCGCCAAGTCCCAGCAGCAACAGCAGGGCGGTCGCGGTCCTAACAACCGCCGTCCGGGTGGCCCCGGAGCTCGCCCTCAGGGTAACGCCCAGGGCTACACGGGAACTTTTGGCCCCCGCAATGCCGGCATCGGTCAGGATAATCGTGGTGGTAATTTCCGTGGCGGCCAGAACGGCGGTCGCGGCGGTTTCGGCGGAGGCCGTACCAGCGGATTCTCCGGCGGCTCCATGCAAGACGCCTTCAACGCCAGTAACGGCGGTGTTGGTTTTGGCGGTGCCTCTTCCCAGGGTGGAAAGGGCGGTAACGCCAAGGGCCAGAACGGCCGTCATGGTAACGACAAGAACCGTCGTGGAAACGGTCGCGACAGGCAGGAACAGCAGAAGGAACAGCAGCAGGAAATGGTTCGTCAGAACGTTTCTCGTGTGATGGCCGACCTGTCCAAGAAACCTGTCAAGAAAGTTTATCGCAAGGAACACAACGAAAGTGATTCCGGCGAAGAGAAGAAGATTCTCAAGACCTCTGACTTTATTACCGTGGGCGAACTGGCCGGTCTTATGGACCAGATGCCAGCCCGCGTCATAGCAAAGTGCATGGAAATGGGCATGATGGTGACCATCAACGCCCGCCTCGATTTCGAAACCATCCAGATTCTGGCCGACGAGTTCGGTTACGAAGCCCAGCTGATGGAAGAATACGAAGAAGCGGTTCTCGGTGTGGAAGAAGAATCCGAAGAGAACCTGCAGCCCCGCCACCCGGTGGTGACGGTGATGGGCCATGTGGACCATGGTAAAACCTCCTTGCTGGACTGGATCCGCAAGACTCACGTGGTGTCCGGCGAATCCGGTGGCATTACCCAGCATATCGGTGCCTACGAGGTGACGACTAAGCAGGGTAAGGTGACCTTCCTGGATACTCCGGGTCACGAGGCCTTCAGCGCCATGCGTGCCCGCGGTTCTCAGGTGACCGACGTGATTGTGCTGGTGGTGGCCGCCGACTCCATGGTGATGCCCCAGACGGTGGAATCTATCGAACTGGCCAAGCGCGAAAACGTGCCCATGGTGGTTGC
>CAMHDS010000003.1 GCA_946183925.1 uncultured Fibrobacter sp.
GGGAAGCCTCCCCCTGGTTCGCACTCCGTTGCTCTCCACCCCCACGCCTAGGGGGACACCCCCTAACACCCCCAAAAAGTGATTATTCCTTTAAAGCCCAAACATCTCGAATAAAACCTGCCTCGGATTCACACAGAAGTTTATCATTAGAATTAAATCTTGAAAAATCAAACATTGCCTTTTGTTCGCCGAATTTAAATACCAAGGAATCAACACCTTTTATCCTATGTAGGTTGTTATCAACAACACGGCATATTACAGGTTCTTTCAGATTTGACTTTACATAAACCACATTACTGTCTGGCATCAACCTTAATAGAAAGTAGTCTTTTCTTGTCCATGTTTCCAAATCGACATAAATTTTTTTCAAACTGGGAGAATCCCCCAAAAAAGAATACAAGCCGTCGACTTGACTAGCCATACACCGATTATCTTTTTTATAAAAAATTCCCCAAAGATTTCCATCATACATGGCATATCTTTTGACCATCGTTGTTTCTGGTGCAAAACTTTCAAGGGCCGTTTCAATTCTGAAATACTCTGTCGTATCAGCAATGGAGTCCCTCAAACGCCGTTCCCACACATTTGAATCTGTCGCCCACGTTTTTTGCGATTTTGATTGCAAAGAATTCCTTTTATAACGGATTGTTCGTAAAACAAACCAGGAAGAATCACGTTTTACCTTTTCTAATCGAACAAGGTATTCGGCTCTCGGGTAGTCACCTATTGAGTAAAGATAGATTTGATCATTTCCTGCACAAATAGAATCAATGGCAGATTTGATTACACTATCAGTTGAATAACTCGGTTCATCATAAAGATTTATAAAACGGCCAACAACCTGAATAGAATCACTTTTTGAAATTAAAACTTCCCGATTTTGCAAAGACTCCGGATGGCTAGAGCACCCCACCAAGAGCAGGGTGCACACCGTCAAAGCAATCCATAAAAATCCGCGAAACATTTTCTACAAAATAGAATATCTAGGCAGAACCCGGATTCATTCCATCAGCCTATTCGCGGACTTCATCAAAGCGGATCTTCCCTATTACCATAGAAAAAGATTACGAGTGTGTCGCCGTGCATCTCATCGTAGTGGCTATCGCCCCCGCTGGCACCAAAAAAGCACCGAAAAGGTGGTACAGAACCACCTTTCCACAAAAAAAGCACAAATTAAGCACAAAATTCACATTAAAAGGTGGTATAATACCACCTTTTAAGCAAATTTTATTATATTTAGGGTATGAAGCGCCTAAATCTCGAAAATACCCTTGCCGAATGGCGGGCAATGCAGCCCCTTAGCGAGCACGACCAGTTCCGCCTGAGCCGTCGTTTTTCGGTGGATTTCAACTACAACAGCAACCATATCGAGGGCAATACGTTAACATACGGACAAACGGAACTGCTGCTCTTTTTTGGCAAGGTGGAAGGTATCGCGAAGGTTAGGGATTGCGAAGAGATGAAGGCCAGCGAAGTTTGTCTTAAAATAGCTTCAGAAAAATCGCAGGACACACTCTCACCATTAACCCAAAATTTCATCCGCCAATTACACAGGACCCTGATTCGAGAAGATTATCAAGTCCATTACACTCTTCCCGACGGGAACCACTCATCATATACAATTCATGCGGGGCAATACAAAACGCGCCCAAACAGCGTCATTACACGTTATGGGGATATTTTCACCTACGCATCCCCAGAAGAAACGCCTGCCTTAATGGCTGACCTTGTAGATTGGTACAACGAAACGGAATCGTCAAAATCAATGAATCCTGTCGATCTCGCCGCTTTGTTCCATTACCGTTATATCCGCATTCACCCCTTTGAAGATGGAAACGGACGAATTGCACGATTACTCGTCAACTACATTCTAGCCAGGCACGGCTACCCGATGATGGTGGTTCGTAGCCGCAAGAAAAACGAATACCTTGACGCTCTACACCAATCCGATTTGGAAGTTGGCGACGCCCCCTCTGATGGAGCGCAAGCGACTCTTCGACAAATCAGGGTGTTCAAGAATTATTTCAAGAAAATTTACGCCGAAGAAATCGCATACAACATAGGCTTTGTTCAGGAGCATTCACCCGATGTTTGGTGGTACGATGGGGAACGGATAACATTCCGCAGCGAGAACTCGACAAGAATTCTCGAAAGCTTATTGGACAACCCATCCATTACATACCGAGACCTGCAACAAAAAATCGGGATCAACATGTCAGCCATCCAGAAACAGTTAAAAAATATGACCGACAAGGGGTATATCCTGCGGTCGGAAAACGAATGGCGAGTGATTATCGTTCCTTCTACGTAGAACAAACACCCCTACTTTTTCTTCTTCGCTTTCGCAGCAGGCACTTCCGGCAACATGGCATCGAGCAGGTGAACCAGCAAATCGCCGTTTTCAATCTGTTCGTTAGTCACGCGAAGCATGGGCTTTGCGCCATCGTAGGGTATCTGCTTCTTTGCGCCAGGGAGCATTATCAAAGCCGCGGGTACGGGCTTTACCAGAAGGCGGTCATCGTAAATTCCGCCGAAGATTTTCCCGTCGGCATAGAGGATGTATTCGCCCATCATCTTGCGGGTGGTCACGCGGAATCCGCCTTCAAGCAGCTTCCCATTGAACTGCTCCAAAACGTGATTGCGGAATTTTTCTGAACTCGGCATGGATTCCTCTCCACTTTTTTCACAATATAAAAAAACAATTTGTATATTCTCCCTACGTTCAACTACGTATTCCTCATCCTCGCCATTGTCGCAGAAGCCGCCGGCACCACGCTCCTCAAGATGTCGGATTTGGGAGCCATCGTGGGGATCGTCCTGATTATTTCCGGCGTAGCGGTTCTCAACCTGTTTTCGAAGATGGATATCCACTAGGTTCATAGGACAACTTCATTTTTTTGTGTATCTTTATGAAGACTAGCTTATAAGGAGGCTTCCATGACACTCATGATTATCCAGCTTTTAATCGTTCTCCTCGCCCTCTACGTGGGCTCGCGTTACGGAAGCCTTGCACTCGGAGCCATTTCGGGTATCGGCCTCGCCATTCTCGTTCTAGGCTTTGGCCTGCAGCCGGGCAAGCCGCCTACCGACGTTATCTACATCATCATCGCGGCGGTGACCTGCGCGGGCATATTGCAGGCATCGGGCGGCATGGATTGGCTTATCCAGATTGCGGAGCGGCTGTTGCGTAAGCACCCGAACCACATCACTATTCTCGCCCCGCTCTGCACGTTCTTCCTCACGATTCTCGTGGGCACCGGCCACGTGGTTTACACCCTCATGCCGATTATCTGCGACATTTCCCTCAAGAAGGGCATCCGTCCGGAACGTCCGTGCGGTGTCGCCTCCGTCGCATCGCAGGTCGGCATCACCTGCTCGCCCATTGCAGCAGCCGTCGCCTCGTTCGTGATTATCTCAAACGCAAACGGGTTCAACATCAACAACCTGCAGGTCATCGCGATTACGATTCCCGCGTGCCTTTGCGGGATCATGGCCGCGGCAGCCGTCTCGTACAAGCGCGGGCTCGACCTCGACAAGGACCCGGCATTCCAGGCCCGCCTCAAGGATCCGCAGATGAAGGAATACATGTACGGGAATACCGCTTCTGTGCTCGACAAGGAAGTCTCCAAGGAAGCGAAGCGCGCCGTGTTCATTTTCCTCGGTGCTCTCGCCGTCATCGTATTCTTCTCCATTATGCAGATTGCGGGCCACGACATTCGCCCCAAGTTCCCTACAGGTAAAGTAATTGACGGCGTGGCGCAAATGAAGCCGCTCGCCATGAACATCATCATCCAAATTGTGATGATTGCTGCGGCCGCATTCATGGTTATTTTCTGCAAGGCAGCCCCCAAGAAGGCCGTGGCAGGCGCTGTGTGGCAAAGCGGCATGGTCGCCGTCGTCGCCATTTACGGAATCGCATGGCTCGCCGACACCTACTTCGCGAACTACCTCGACGTGATGCAGGGCGGTCTCAAAGACATCGTGCAACATTACCCATGGGCAATCGCGTTTGCGTTCTTCGCGGTGAGTGTGCTCATCAACTCGCAGGGCGCGGTGGTGGTTGCCATGCTCCCGCTCGCCTATAGCCTCGGCATCGAAGGCCCTGTGCTCCTGGGCGTGTTACCGAGTGTGTACGGGTATTTCTTTATCCCGAACTACCCCTCGGACATTGCGACCGTGAACTTCGACCGCTCGGGCACAACCGTCATCGGCAAGTACCTGCTGAACCACAGCTTTATGCGGCCGGGCCTCGTGAGCGTCATCGTCTCGACAATTGTGGGCACACTGCTCGTAAAAGTATTCTACTAGGTTCACAGAGCCTTTTTGTAACACGGATTATCTTCATAATCCCATTAGTAAGCTGCACCCATACATTTCATGGCAAGCCCCATGATAATCATCTGGAAAGCTTCGCTGTTTTTCACGGAAGCGGCCACAAGGGCCCTGAGGGTATATTCTTTCTCAAGAGTTTTCAAAAAGCACTGCCCAACCGACTTGGGCACGCCATTTTCGTTCAAAAGCTTCAGAAGGTTCTTCTCCACATCGGGAGAATACCCCTCGGGCGTGCACTCGACAATGTAATCTGCGCCCCACGCATTGGAAGCTCCAGGCGCACCCTCTTCCTTGACCATCTTCGCAAAGCGATCGAAATCCCCCACCACACGGTCGTAGGCGCAGCCGCACACACTGTTGGCCATCTTTTCGCCAAAAACCGCCTTCGCTTCGGGAGCGCACCCCTTGACAAAATCCTTCTTGGGCAAGTCCTTCTTTATGGCATTAAAAAGCAACTTCATGTCGTCATCGGAAAGTTCCCCGGAGCCCTCGGCCAAGGCATCGCCCACATCGTCGCTAGCCAAGACGCAACTCATTGCAGCGCCCATCATAAAGGAAATGAATTCCGGGTCCTCATTTCCTTCCTGCATATCGGCATTGTGGGCCAGATAGACCTTCTCGCTGTACTTTCCCTGCAACTGGTCCAGCACGCAGAGGCATTCCTTTTCGCTTGCTTCCCTGGTACAATCCTTCAAGAAAAAGCTTCGGGTGGCCTGGGAATAATCCGCGGCATGTACCAGAGCGACAAGGGCGAGAAGAACGAAAAACAATTTCCTAGAGTAACGCATGACCAGATCCTTATACAACTATACGCCTCATAAACATTCCTCTTCGTTGATTTTCATGAGCTTCATGGCCGCCTTCCAGGTTTCCTTGTTCTCGAAACTGTCCCGCTTGCCGCCACCGTAGCGGGCGTGGGCAAACTCTTCTACAAGGGTTTCCCAGCCTTCTAGCTTGCCTTCTTTTACCAGGTTGTCGAGATTGACCGGGTCGGCGGTCGCCATCCCGAATTTACGGGCCACATACCCCTTGCAGATACTTTCCAGCTCCAAGAGCCACTCGCGACTATCGGCGGAATTGACGCGCTGTTTCAAGACCAGCATCTGATTACGCAAGGCCTCGTCGGCCGCATTTCTTGCAGCAACGGCCTCACGTGCAGCGGCGCGACGCTTGACACGCCAGAGTCCGGCCAGCAGAACGCAAAGGGCAACAATCGCACCTACCGCAAACGGTAGCGGATTGAAAGGCTCGTCCACGCGCACGTCCACGCTTTCACTCCGCAAGTCAAGAGGCTGCCCCACTTGCGTCGGGATTTCGAACTTAAGGGCGGGAATGTGCAGATTGCCCGTATCCTGTGCCACAATCTTGTATGTAAAGGTGATGGAGGCAATTTCCTTGCCGTCCCTGACGGACCTCGCCGACTCCTGCGAAACACCCAACTGGGTTAAACCCTTCGCGTTGGCAGAACCCGTAGGCACAACCAGAAGGGCGCTCCCCTGCACGCTCCAGGAGACCGTCACTGGAAACTCAAAAGTATCACCTACAGTAATGGCGGGCAAGCCACCTTCGGGCCCCGCCTTTATAGAAATTCCCAGCTGTTCCGGCGTGGGCATTTCCGGCGCAGCGGCAGAATCCAAAACTGCAACGGAACTGTCCGTCGCAACGGCATCTACACTGCCAGCGCCCATGTTCAAAGAATCGTTTTCCATACAGAAAGAATATACAAAAAGAAAAAGGCCCGCCCGTCTGGGCGAGCCTCCATGGAGGTAATGAATCGTGACCCGATTCTGGAAAAGGAGTCCAGGGGGCAAAGCCCCCTGCGTCATGGAGCGGCTATTATTTGTTAATAGCCGCGAGGAACGCGTCTTTCTTCTCTTGCAGGAATTCCTTGCTGTTGTACTTGCGGATACGGCGGAGTGCCTGGTCACGCAACTGACGGACACGCTCGTGAGAAATATTCATGGATTCGCCCACTTCGCGAAGCGTCTGGGGAGCTTCCTGGTTGATACCGAAAATGCCAGTAATCACCTTGGCTTCGCGCTCCGGAAGCTGTTCCATCAGGTCGCGAGCGAGGCTTTCTACACTCTGAATTTCGGAATCAGCTTCGGGATTGGACGCTCCATTGTCGGGGAGCACTTCGGCGTATGTGGCCTTGGAGTCCGCCTTCAGGGGGCTATCGAAGGACACGCCGCGCTGACCAATCTGGATAAGCTCGCGAATTTCTTCGTTGATTTCTTTACCGCGGGACTGTTCGTGCAGGGCCTTACGCACGCGCAAGTGCTGGTTTGCCGGCAAGCGGATCAGGTTACCCTGCTCGTTGATGGCGCGGGTAATGTAGGCCTTGATCCACCACACGCCATAACTGATGAACTTGAGGCCGCGGGTGTGTTCAAAGGACTCGATGGCGCGCACCAGGCCCATTGCCCCCTCGCTCACCAGGTCCGGCAGCGGAATCGGGCAGCCACGGTACTGGATGGCCACTTTCAAAACGAAACGCATATTGGCAGAAATCAGTCTCTTTCTAGCAATCTTGTCGCCTTCCTTCGCCTTCTGGAAAAGAATCTGTTCTTCTTCGCGAGAGAGGGGGGCTGTGCGTCTAATGTCTTCGAGGTATCTTTTTAGGGTTGTATCTGTTGAATCAATATGCATTTCTTTAACCTTGTCTCTCTAAATATCGCTTTTTTTTGAGCAACTTGTATGCCAAAAGAACAAAATTTTACAACTTGCCCAAAAAACGCCCCTTATGGTCCTTAAACTCGGGTCAAAGATACAAATTTTTGTCACGAATTTCAAACATTGTCATTATTTTATTACAAAATCAAGCAAAAATGACAGAAAATACCCAGAAATCTCGTAATTCGTTGATACTCCATAAGATACAATTTCGTATATTTTGCCGGTTATGACAGTAAAAGAACCAGACCAGTCCGTATGGAACCGTTTTTGGAAACAGAAAAACGACATGGATAAGGTGTACCCTTCGTCTCCGTCGGTGCTGAATACCATCAAGAAGAATTTCAAACTCGAAGGACTCAAGGTGCTGGAAGTTGGTGCTGGCACCGGACGTGACAGTGCCGAGCTCGCCCGCCTGGGCGCTGACGTGTACGTGTTGGATTTTGCCGAGAACAGCTTGAAGATTGTAGATGGCCTGCGGGCAAAAGACAACCTATACGACAACTTGAAACTCGTCCGTGGCGACGCCTTCAAGGCGCCTTTCCCCGATAACACCTTTGACCTGGTTTTCCATCAAGGGCTAGCGGAGCATTTCAAGGATTCTCTCCCGCTCATCAAGGAAAACTTCCGCATTTTAAAGCACGGCGGACATTGCCTCTGCGACGTACCGCAAACGGTACACCCCTACACCATCATCAAGCATATCTTGATTGCCATGGACAAGTGGTTCGCCGGTTGGGAAAAGCAGTTCACCATGCCCCAGCTGAAAAAGCTCATGACCGACGCAGGTTTTGAATGCGTCTATGAGTACGGCGACTGGATGCGCCCGAACCTCTATTACCGAATCCTCCGGGAAATCGGTTTCAAGGTAGGCGTGGAGTTGCCCAAGTATCCGCTACAGGGAACAGCATACCAGAAAGCGAAAGATAAAATTCTGGATTCTCTGGAAACAAACCCGATCATGCACTATACCCAGCTGTGCATAGGAGTCCTGGGCAAAAAGCCCTAGTCCATGAATATCCTTGTGGTCAATTACCGCGACCGGCTGCACCCTGCCGCAGGGGGCGCCGAAAAGCACCTGCACCGCATCTTTTCGCAACTGGTAGATGCGGGCCACAAGGTCGTACTTTTTACGACGGCATTTGCAGGTTGCAAAAATCGTGAAACCGTCGATGGAATCGAAGTCGTCCGCAAAGGTGGCGACATGCTGTTCCAGCTTACCGTCGCCATGAACATCCGTAAACTGGACCGAGAATTCAATTTTGACGTGGTGGTAGAAGACCTGAACAAGCTTCCGCTATACACGCCATTCTGGATTAAAAAACCGGTGGTGGTGCAGATGCACCATCTGTGGCGCAGCTCCATTTTCCACGAGGCGTTTTTCCCGGTAGCGGCTGTGGTATGGGCCTTTGAACGAACCATACCCTGGTTCTACCGCAAACAGCCGTTTATCGTGGTAAGCCCAAGCACCAGACACGAACTCAAGGAAATCGGAATAGACGGCAAGCGCATTTCCGTAATTTACAACGGCTCCGACAACAAAGGCGATCCCGACCCATCTACAGAAGTGCCGCCGCCAGAAGCCGAGGGCCTGCCCTACTTCTTGTGGCTTTCCCGCGTTCACCGTTACAAGGGAATCTGGACCGCGCTGGAGGCCTTTGAAAAATTTGCGTGGAAGCATCCCGACATCAAGCTCCTAGTGGCTGGAAACGGACCGCTCCTGAAAAAGATTCCTGCCTGGCTAAAGCAGCGCCGTCTTGAAAATCACGTGGTGCTTCTCGGGTATGTCAGTCCTTCCAAGAAACAACAGCTTCTTCGCCACGCCGTGGCCCTATTGCAGACCAGCTTCAAGGAGGGCTGGGGTCTTACCGTCGTAGAAGCCGCAAAACTTGGCACCACCACCATCGCAAGCGATGTGCCTGGGCTTCGCGACAGCGTCAAGAACGGCGAAACCGGCCTTTTGTTCCCCATAGGAGATGCCCACACCTGCACTATGGAAATGGAACGCCTCTACGGCGACGACGAATTGCGCTCCAGGCTCTCGCAAGAGGCACGCATCTACGCTGACGAATTCCGCTGGGATATCGCCGCCGACCTGACATTCAGCCTTTTGCAAGATACGGTCATCCGTCACCGCGTGGCGGGAGGGGAATCCGATGAATAATCGCCTGAAATCTTCCCTGATTTTTTTGCTGAAGCTGGTGGTGACCATCGTCCCTGCGTACTTTGTCTGCAGGAACATCGTGATGGACCCGGAGTGGAGCGTAGATGACCTTTATCGGCTGTTCGACGCCAAGAGCCTCTGGCCCCTGCTTGCAGCCATCCTCTGCCTTGCGGCGTCCAACTTTACGGCATGCCTCCAGTGGAAACTCCTGCTAGAAAAGCAGAACGTGAAACTCAAGTACGGACACCTGCTGAAGCTTTACTACGTGGGCCTCTTCTTCAACAACTTTATGCCCGGAAACGTGGGCGGCGACGCCAAGAAAATTTACGACATCCGTATGCAGGGCGGCCAGGACACCGTCGGGGCGGGCCTTACCGCCACCTTCTTCGACAGGCTTTTTGGGCTATTCTTCATTACGCTGTTCGCCCTAGCGGTAGGACTTTTGTTCTTTATGCACGACGAAGCCCAGCGGGCATTCATGTGGCCGTCGCTGTGGATTTTCTTGGGATTTTGCGCCCTATTCGCCTCCCTGTTCAGCCGTAGACTGGGCAGACTCCTGTGCAAAATCCTGGAAAAAATTTTCCCCGCCAAAATCAATAGCCGACTAATCCACATGTTCGAGCGATTCCAGCAGTTCCGCTCGGCAAAGCTGTGGGCCCGCATCAGCGGGCTTTCGGCGGTGACCCAGGCACTCCGCATTCTGGTGCATTTCTTCTGCGGTATCGCCATCGGTGTGGAACTTTCCATTTCCTGGTATTTCTACTACATCCCGCTGGTGGCCATCGTCAGCGCCCTGCCTATTTCTATTGGCGGGTTTGGCCCCAGGGAACTGCTCGCCCAATCCCTGTTCGCCCGCGCCGGAGTGCCCGGTCTTGAATCGGTTGTAATCCAGCTGCTGGCCTATTTTGTAAGTTTGTTGTTGAGTCTGTTCGGAGGCTTCGCCTTTTTGCTGGGCGGCCGTCCGAATGTTTCGGACAAGGAAACCACCTAGTCCCTTTTCTATATCCCGCAGGCGCAAATTTCGGGGCGCCGCATTCCACATGGTAACCTATGGATGCCGAAAGCATCTTAAAGGGTCTGAACGGCGACCAGCGCATGGCCGTCTTGCACGACCATAAACAAAACGGAGCCCTCCTGATTCTTGCAGGGGCGGGCTCGGGAAAAACGTCTGTACTGACCAAGCGGATCCAGTACCGTATTATGAGCGGGGTACAGCCCGAAAGGATTCTGGCCCTTACCTTCACCGCAAAGGCCGCAGCCGAAATGCGGGAACGGGTGGAGGCCCTTTTCCCGAAGGCTGGGGTGCGGCTCTGCACCTTCCATTCCCTCGCCCTGTTCATGCTCAAGCAGAAAATTGGCGAGAGCTTCGCCTACGAGATTCTCGGGTTCAACAAGATTCCCACCCCCAAGGAAACGGACCAGCGGGAATTCTTGCGGGAACTGACACGACTGAAAATTCCCGCCGCCAAGCTGAACCGGGAGGAATTTTTTTCGGATGACCTGCCAAGCTCCATCAAGAAAAAAATTTCGCCCCTACAGAAAAACGTTATTTTGTCTGGAAACGTAGTTTTCGAAGACCTGATCTACCTCGCCATTAGGCTACTGGAAACCTGCGAAAAGGCAAGAGAGTACTTTCAGTCCCTGTGGGCAGAAATCTTGGTGGACGAATACCAGGACATCAACCCCTCCCAATACAGGCTGGTCAAGAACATTCTCGGAAACCGAAACGACCTGTTCGTGGTTGGGGACGACGACCAGGCCATCTACGGCTTCCGCGGAGCAGACATCGGGAACATCCGGCGGTTTCAGGCGGACTTCAAGGACAGCACCCTCATCCGCCTGGAATGGAACTATCGCTCCGTACCGAACGTGCTGCACCTGGCCAACGACATCTTTACGAACAAGCCCGTAACCTTGCGGAAGGTTCTCCGGGCAGGAAACCCCAAGGGCTCCGGCGGCAACAGGATTTTTACCGAAAACCGCAGGCCCGAAGTCTGGGTGTCGGACAACCCCATCGAAGAAATCGAAAGGATAAAGGCCGCCATTCATTCCCTGCGAGAAAACTATGGACTCCATTGGAAAAACTTCGCCATCTTGGTGCGGTACAACCGGCTGCGGCAATATTTCGAAGAGGCCCTGCGGGAATGCGAGCTGCCCATTGCCGGCGACCCCATGGCAGGCGATGAGGTGCTGGAAGACGGCATCCATATCGAGACGGTGCACGCCTCCAAGGGCCTCCAGTACGCCGTAGTCTTTTACGCAGGCCTTGCCGAAGGGTTCACGCCGGGCAAGTGCGAAGGCAACCGCAAGCAGCGCAAGGCCCAAATGGACGAAGAAAGGCGGCTGTATTACGTAGGGGTGACCCGTGCCGAATCTTATTTGGTTTTGCTATATTGCAAGCAGAGGTATTGGAAAGGGAAACTGCTGAAACTGAAACCTTCCAGGTTCCTGCCCCGCTACCCCAAGCAATCCCGATGGACTATGCCTGTTATCTTGTTTAGAATATACGTGGTGATTGTAGTGCTTGGCTATATGCTTGTGCATATCCTTGCGCTGCCCTTTATCTTGGTTGCCTACGGAAAAAATTTCAACACCTGGCTCGAAGGAAAAATCCAGAAGTTCTCCCGATTCTGCATGAAGGTGCTGCGGGTGGACCTGGAAATAAAAGACCAGGCGATACTTTCCAAGGTGGACTGGAGCCGCCCCGTGTTTGTCATGGGGAACCACAATTCTTACGCCGACATTCCCGTGATGTTTTTGGCTATAGAACGAATCGTTGGGTTCATCGCCAAGGCTTCGCTCAGGTTCATTCCCTTCCTGAATTTCTGGATGCACAAGATCGGCTGCATTTTCATCAACCGTAAAAAGGGTGGCGGCGGAGCGCTGATTCGTGACGCCATGGCATCTGGTCGTGCACCACGTCTCTGTCTGTTTCCCGAAGGCACCCGCGGAAAAAGCGAAGCCCTCTCGCCTTTCAAGAGCGGCGGCTTCAGGCTTGCGCTAGAGTCACACGCTATAGTGCTCCCTGTGGTTATCCGCGGCACTTCTGCCGTGTGGGAACGCCGCAAGAATACCGACCGCTGCAAAGTAACGGTCCAAATTCTTGAACCCATCGACGCAGGCGAAATTGAAAAACGCCAGGGCGACAACGACCCGAGAAAAGAACTGATGCCTCTGGTCCACTCCCGCATGGAGGCCGCCCTGTGATAGGCGTCTTCGATTCTGGATTTGGCGGGCTCACTATCCTGCAAGACCTGCGGCGCTCACTGCCCGAGCACGATTTCTTGTACCTGGGCGACAACGCTCGCGCGCCCTACGGGAGCAGGAGTTTTGAGACCATCTTCCGCTACACCCTCCAGTGCGTGCGGGAACTTTTCAGCCGGGGCTGTCCCCTAGTGATTCTCGCCTGCAATACAGCATCGGCACGTGCACTCCGGAGCATCCAGCAGCAGGTGTTGCCTGTAGAGTTTCCGGACAAGCGGGTGTTGGGCATCATCAGGCCCACCACCGAAGAAATCGGCAAGTTCAGCCGCACTGGGCACATCGGCATCTTCGCTACCGCAGGTACGGTATCGTCCAACAGCTACCAGATAGAAATCAGCCATTTCTTTCCGGAACTGAAGGTCACCCAGCACGCCTGCCCCATGTGGGTCCCCCTGGTAGAAAATGGCGAGATGGGCACGGAGGGCTCCCGCTTTTTTGTCAAGAAAGATGTAGAAGCGCTGCTCCAGAAAGACCCCGAAATAGACACCGTCCTTTTGGCCTGCACCCATTACCCCCTGCTGGAAAAGGAAATCCGGGAGGCGCTCCCCGCAGGAGTGAACCTGGTCATCCAGGGCAAAATCGTGGCGGACAAGACCTTGGATTACCTGAACCGCCACCCCGAGATGGACGCCAGGCTTTCACGGTCCGGCAAGACCCGCTTTTTGACCACGGATACCGCCAAATTCTTCGAAAAAGGGGCTAATCTGTTCGGAATGAAGGATATTTCGGCAGAGGCCCTCACTCTCTAGCAGTGATTTTTGTATTTTGGAAACGTAAATAACGAACCTTTTTAGGTCCGCTGGTTTTTTTATTATGTATCACTTTTTTAGGGGTTGAATAATGCCTAAGACACAAATCAATCTTGAAGGTTGGCAGGACTACCGTGGCAACGCCGCCGGCAGCCTGCTCTATGTGGAGACCAGTCACCAGTCCGAAATGCCCGTCCGCGACCAGCTCAACGAAAACGGCAAGGGCTTCTTTTACGAACCCAACTACGAGACCAGCACCTACGGTCTCATGAGTTGCTGCAACGTGAAAAATATCAACGCCATCGTCCGCGCCAAGAGCCGCTACATTCTGTTCGGCACCCGCTACGAAGGCCTCAGCGATTCCGAAATGCGCAACAAGTACCTGATTATGGGTTACATGCGCATCGACAAGGTGAAGGATGTTCGCACCCGCCATATCCAGCGCTACATGGCCAACCCCGAAATGCAGGAACCGGAATGCATGCAGATGGAACACAACTGGGCTGTCTATGGTCCCATGCGTTTCGTCTCTATGGACGATTCCTTCGTGGTCACCGACGAAATCCTCAAGGAATGGGGATATAAGGGTCACGCCAGCCGCCAGCTCAAGGCCGTGTTCAACAAGGAACACCTGGAAAAGATTCTCTCCCACCTGGATTCCAAGCCCGACATGATCGACGAATACATCGCCACGGTAGATGAATTCAAGGAAGCCCTGGAAGAAGGCTAATCCAAGCTTTTTCTTTTGGATAATCAAGGCCCGCTTTCGCGGGTCTTTTTTTGACCGCTCGGGCTAGATTTTGGAGAACTAGTTCAGGGCTGGCCCTCGTTTCGCTTTACGCCAAGGAGTATTTCTGGCTGCGGCCGCCCTTCTCGTCGGATTTCAAGATGCCCTTGGCGATGAGTTTCTGGATAGTGCGGAGAGCCGTGTCGTGGCTCTGGTCGATAATTGCCGCCAGTTCTTTGGCGGTAAAACTTGCAGGAAGCGTTCCTGCAAACAGGGCGATAAAGAGCTTCTGGTCCTTTTCGTCGAAAGCCTCGCCGGCATGGCGATTGTAAAAGGCCGTCTTGCGCTGTTCCTTGAGAATGCGCTCCCGAGTGCTCGACATGGCAGCCTGCAAGGTTTCGATAAACCAGAGAATCCATTCCGTCAAATCGCCGTTTCCGCGCTGAGATGCATTGAGAATCTTGAAATACTCTTCGCGACGCTCCAGAAAGGCCTGATTCAAGGAGAACTGGCAGCGAGTAGTCTGCTCGCTGCGGGCTAGAGCCACGATGGTAAGAATCCTTGCCAGGCGGCCGTTGGCATCGGCGAAAGGCCTGAGGGTCGCAAACCAGAAATGGGCCACTGCCGCCTTGATGACGCCATCCATGCTGGAACTTTCCATCCATTGGATGTAGCGTTCCACCTCTTGCTCCAGACGTTCTGGATTGGGCCCTTCGAAATCCAGCTGAAGCTCACCCTGGCAGTATTGGACCGCACTGGGTGCAGCGCGAAAACTGGCCACCTTGTTCTGCCCCATAGAAGCGTGCCAAGCGAATAGACGTTCCTGAGTCAACGGGTTAAACGCCTTGGTGATGGCGGCAAGATAAATGCGTACCGCAGGGTCTGCCGACTGGGCAGAGCCTCCCTGAACAAGAGCCACTTGCTGCTCCACAAATGCCTTGTCCAGATGGATTCCGTCGATGGCGGAATTGGAGCAAATATCCTGAATCAATAGCTCCTGCTCCAAATCCTGGAACCCGCAGGTCTCCATGGCGCCAATGAGCCTACCCTCTTGCAAGCGGGTTTCGCCAAGAGCATTCAGGACCTTCCGAGAATCGAACCGAAAGTGTGTCCAATCGGGATACTGATGGATATAGAGCATACCTATCCGTAATATACTTTATTTCTTGTGGTTTTTCTTTTAAAATTTCACAATTTCCACATCGGCAGGAAGCCTGTTCTCAGAATGTAGCTTCCAATCACAAATAACTCCCGATACAACTTCAGTAGATTTCATAGACGAAAAATTAAAAATTACTGCATAACCAAGCAATGCGACCGGATTGGTCGAAGCGTTTACCTGTGAGTCCACTTATACGATTCCCACTATACCGAAACGCCTAGAAAAAAGTGTAATTTTTTCTCTAAAAAAGAGGGAAAATGAAAAATCCAGTTCTCAAGTTTGCAATTCTCGGTTGTGGGCATATTGCCACCAAGATGGCGGCAGCCGTCAAGACTCTCGAAAAACGCGGCATGGGCGTGGAATGCTACGCGGTGGCGTCGCGCTCACTTGACAAGGCGAAAAAGTTTGCCGACGAATATGGCTTTGGGCGCGCCTACGGCAGCTACGAAGAATTGGCCCAGGACCCTGCGGTAGATTTGATCTACATCGCGACTCCCCATTCCGAGCATTACAACAACATCCTGCTTTGCCTGGAACATGGCAAGAACCTGCTGGTGGAAAAGGCATTTACCGCCAATGCCCTAATGGCCTCCGAAGTGGTCGCCTTAGCCGAAGAAAAGGGCGTGTTCCTGTGCGAGGCCATGTGGACACGATTCTTGCCTGCGGTGCAGATGGTCAAGGATTGGATTCTGGCCGGGAAGATTGGCAAGGTGGAAAGCGTGGAAGCAGATTTTTCCATGCCGCTCTCGCATATCGAGCGGTTGCAAAAGCCGGAGCTTGCAGGCGGCGCGCTGCTTGACCTGGGCATTTACAGCCTCACGTTCGCAGACATTTTCTTGACGGACGCGAAAATTTGCAAGGAGATCCCCGCCGCCGCGGGGATGACATCAGGTAGAGACTGTGTCGCAAATCATGTTGTGCAGACGAAGACCAAGTGCGTTAAATTCCACACGTGTGTGGATGCCACGGACTGGATTGACCTGGTATATGCAGGTGGCCAGGTGGCACATCTCAAGACCTCGATGGTGGCGCCCCTCAAGAACGAAGGCGTCATCTACGGAACAGCGGGATTTATCCGGGTGCAAAACCTCAACGACATGGAAGAAATCCAGCTGTTCGATGTGGCCGGAAATCTGGTAGAGTCCGTAAGGCCGCCCCGCATCGAGAACTGCTACGAATACGAGGTGCTAGGCTGCAAGGCAGCCCTCGAGAAAGGCCTCAAGGAATGCCCCGAGATGCCCCACAGCAAGACCATGCAGATGATGACGCAGATGGACAACCTCCGCGCCGCATGGGGAGTGAGCTACCCCTTCGAACTCAGCCCGGGCGAAGTCTGGGACCGCAGCGGAGACAAGTCCTTCCTGGAAATTTTCGATATCGAGACCGGCGAATCAAAACTCCTCAAGAAATTCGACAAGGTCATCGAAGCACCCAACTGGAGCGCCGACGGCAAGTTCCTCACCTATAACAGCGAAGGCCGCATCTATAAAATCGAAATCGAAAACGGTGCCATTACCGAAGTGCCGAGCCACTTTGTCGATAACTGCAATAACGACCACGTGCTCTCTCCCGACGGTTTAGGACTTTTCGTGAGCCACCACACCAAGGAAGACGGCCTTTCCCGCATCTACAAGATTTTCTTTGACGGACGCACGCCGGAACTGGTGACGCCCCTTGCTCCCAGCTACCTCCACGGCGTTACCGCCGACGGCAAGATGCTCGCCTACTGCGCCGAACGTAACGGAGAATATGACATTTACACCATTCCCACTTCCGGCGGAAACGAAACGCAGCTTACGACGGCTTTCGGCCTGAACGACGGACCGGAATACAACTGCGACGGAGAATACATCTGGTTCAATTCTGTTCGCAGCGGTCGCATGCAGGCGTGGCGCATGAGGTCCGACGGCTCCGAACAGACGCAGATGACGCAAGACGCCCATTGGAACACATGGTTCCCGCACATTTCGCCCGACCGCACGAAAGTCGTGATGCTGGCCTACCACGAACGGGACGTGCGCCCCGGCGAACACGTGCCCAACAAAAACGTAGAAATCCGCCTGATGACGGGCAGCGATAAGACCGGCTGGAGCGAACCCCGCACGATTCTAAAGCTGTTCGGCGGCCAGGGAACCATCAACGTGAACTCCTGGGCCCCCGACAGCAAAAAATTTGCCTACGTGCGCTACGAAAAGAAATAACATCAAAAGAAAAAACTACTTCCTCACGGAAGTAGTTTTTTAATATCCTCTGATCACTTATTTCTTTTTCACCTTGCAGGCCGTATAGCTGTCCGGGTTCTTGGCCAAGAAGCCTCTGACCATCTCTCCGGAGGCGGTGAACTCTATGGACTCCGGAGTTGAGCCCGGAGTAAATGCCGCCGTGCCCTCCTTCTTGTTGCTCGCAGACCAGTTGGCCGAAGACAACTTGTTGGCATCCATCCAGTCTTGCCACGTCTGATTCTTGGCTTCACCAATCGCTCCATCGCCACTAGACTCAGCCGTACCCCACTCGCTTACGAAAACCGAAAGCCCCGCCTTCATTGCCTTGTCCGCATTACCCATTTCTCCATTTCCATGCGTCATGGCGTAATAATGGAAAGTGTAAGCCACATTGTGCTTGGGGTCTTCCACTTCTTTTCCAATAGCGGAATTAGGCGTTTGGTCCCAATAGGGATTACCAACTAAAATCAGGTTATCAGAGTGCTGGCGAATGACAGGAATAACCTCATTAGCATATGTCCTAACCGCATCCCAGGACAAAAAACCGCCGCCAAAGTTGGGTAAAGAGCAATTCCCAGACCCATTCTTTAGGCAAGCCGGCTCATTGAATATTTCAAAAATGACATTGTCGTACCCACCATAGGTTTCCGCCATCTCGCCAAAGAACTGCTTGGCCGCTTCCAATTGGTCAACCGCCGTATGGGAATGCCAGTCGATAATCACGTAGATGTCATTCTTGACAGCCGCCATTACCGATTCCTTAATCATTTTACGCTGGGCATCGGGATCCTTCATGAAACCACCAACGCCCCAGTTTTCTTCAGTTCCAATGGCAAGGCGGATGATTTCAATCTTCATATCCCTGACCATGGCATCAATTGCCGCTTCGTTGTAAAAATCGGCACCCACACCAGCAACGCTCCAGAACATGCTCATGCCACGAACTTGAACTTCCTTGCCAGCAGCTATACCATTGCAAGAGCCATAGATACGCCCAACCCCATCTACCTGACCCGCCAAAAGCTCGCCATACTGGCTTACCGGCCCGACCCTTTCAGCAAGCGAGATATCGGTCTCTTTCTGACTAACTTCTGTAATATTTTCGCCATCGCATCCCAAAAGCAGGAATGCACCAAGGGATATTGCGCCAATTAGCTGAGAAATCCTCATATTTTACTCCATTTGTGAGCTGCTTTATGTAAAGTTAAACTTTTTCGAAAACGAAGACAAATCTGTCCAATCCTTTTCTGTTTACGGGCGTCTACAAAAAAAATGCATTTTTCTGAACCGCTTTTCGTTCCATTTATCTATGTTTATGGTACTATGAAGAAGAAACACCTTTTGCTTATCGCTCTCGGCCTGGCAGCCAGTGTCCAGGCTCAAAATGCACCAGCCAGCGCTGCAGCCGCACCGGCGCCGCAACCTGCTCCCGTAGCAGTTCCCGTAGCCGAACCTGCTCCAGCACCGATACCCGTAGCTGAACCCGCACCTGCGGCGGCTCCTACCGACTCTGTCGCCGTAGCCGAACCTGCTCCCGCAGCGGATTCCACCGCAGCGCCTGCTACCGAACAAGTTGCCTCCGATAGCACTGCGGCACCAGTACCTGCTGATTCTGCAATCGCCGTTGCCGAACCTGCACCTGCGGCCGACTCTACGGCAGCCGAACCGACAGCGACCGCTCCCGCTGATTCTGCCGCTGCGGCTCCTGAACAGGTGGCTGTGGTCGATAGCGCAAAGGCCGTTACGGACTCCGTCGCTACGGATACCTCCAAGGTCGCCAAGGCGCCCGTGAATAAGCTGGGCGATATCCTTCATGGCAATGCTTATAACACTGTCGGCAACGAAGCCGCCGCCTCTACCATCGGCGGAAATGTCGCCTTCCCCCATTTCATGTTCGGTTCCAAGCTGGCCTATTTCGACCCCGTTGAGCAACAGGGCGTAGTCGCCTTCGGCGACAAATGGACCTATTTCCTTTCCTTCGACAATAATGCCGATGCCAACTTAGGTCTCCTGACTGCAGGTATCGCCTTCCAGAAGTTCGGTGCTTCTTTGGATTATTCTCTGGGTAAAGCTTGGCGTTGGAGCGACCACGCCGACGGTACCGACGAGACCGAAAAATCCTCCGCTGCAGGTTCTGTTGTGGGTGCTAACTTCTCCTTGAACGTCGGCTCTTTCGACATCTTGTTGAGCGGACATTATGCAACCCCCTACGGAAACCACTTCCTCGAACAGCCCAACTCCGAAATCGAAGATGAGGCATGGGCCGCACAAGGCTACTTGGGAGTTTCCTACAGTGGTGATGTCTTCTACTGGACCATCGGCGTTGAAGGCCTCCGTAACGAATACAAGCACAAGACCAGCGTCTCTGAACTCCAGGTAAAAGACGGCAAGAACTACATGGTCACCACCAAGACCACCCTATCCGACACTCTGGCCAATGTCTCAATCGTCCCGATGTTCACCCTGGGTGCCGCGGTTCTCAGCTCTGAAAATGCCAACGTGTATCTGGGCTTAAACACCTTCTTGCCCATGTACAACTACGACAATATTGAAGGCGTTAGTGACAGGCATCAAGATGCCCAGCTGGTCTTTGAGCCCAATATCCTGGGCGAAGTCCAACTCAGCAAGTACTTTATGGCATTCGGCGGAGCCAAATACACATGGACTGCCGCAGAATATTCAGACCGTGAACTTGGCGATGAAAAGACAAAGAGCGTTTCCACCATCACCAATGGCACAACAGTAAACCTGGGCGCCCGCTTTGATTACGGTCCTGCCGCCCTAGAACTTGCTTTCACCAAGCAGTTCCTGGAGAATCCGTTCTCCGGCTTTGCTGAAAAAGACGCCATTGTGACAAGCCTGGGCGCCTTCATCTTCTTCTAGTTTTAACATCTTCTCCTTGAAAAATCCCGCAGGCGAAAACCTGCGGGATTTTCTTTTCCTAAAATGGCTCACGTAATCAGCTCGTGCTAGTACTAAATGCCATCACGGGTTTATCCCGTGATCAATTTCTCGAAATCCGATTTTATAAATAAAACTAGTAGTTAATCGCTACATAGAAACTGCCGGCACCAAAGCGGCGGTCAAAGCTTTCGAAGCCGTCCCACAAAGCATCCCAGGCAAGGCCAATTTCTAGCTGAGTGGCAGAATTTCTGAACATAATAACGCCGAGTTCTGCACCAGTAGCAAGACCAATGGCAAAGCTTTCATCACTGTCGTTATAATGGCCGTCTGTCTGGATACCAAGACCACCACCAAGCCCGATATAGGGCGTAATATTCCCAGTGCTTACAAAGTAGCGACCACCTATCAAGAAGGTCTCGTGCCATTCCCATTCGGAACCAAAGGAAATGTTCATATTGTTGATGATGGTGATGGCAGCATGGGGAATCACCTCAAAAATGCGGGCGTAATGGAACACAAAAGCCTGCTCCCAAGTCATGTCCACATCTTCACTCTCGTGGCATTCATTGCTATTGGAATACTTTTCGCAATCCTCCTCCTCAAAGTCATAATTGTGCCACATGGCCATACCGAGACCGTAACTCACGTAGTTACGGGTAGGACGCTTGTGAGCGAAGTTATCGTTAGGATCGTCGCCGCTGCCGCGCTCCACGGGAACCACGTAAACCACATCGGGGCCATCCTGATAGCCAGCTTCCGGAGCGTATGCTGCCGAAGCCGGAGCGTTACCTGCATCGAGATTTGCAAGAGCCGCTTTTACGGCATCGTCAATAGCCACGTCCAGGTCATCGACAGTGGGAGTTTTCTGACGACCGGACCCAACAACTGTACCGTCCTTGACCTGTTCCACCACCACCACGATGGAAGAACCCATGGTGCTGAGAGTCGTGCGGAGCTGTATGTCTGCCGACGATTCTACGGGAGTGTTACCCGTCTGGGCTACAGCAGAACGCAGAATGGACATGACTACCTGAGGGGCGTCGGTAGAGAACTCCGCGCCGGAGGGCTCAAGAACCTGAACATTCTCAGCAAGAGCCATGGCGGCAACGGAAAAGAGCACTGTAAATATTTTTTTCATAATTGAACCCTTTCTTTCACTTTCGGGTAAAAATTAAAAAAAAGAAAAGTTCATGGGACCAATGTGCCCTTTTCTGTAACAGCATAGACTTGAATTATGCCACTTTTTATGTATTTTATAACAAATGAATTCAACCTGGTACCTCAAAACGGCATTTTTTGCCCTTTTCTGCTTTTTCATGAGCTGCTCCTCTAGCGACGGGAGCGGTGCCGAAGAAAATGACGAAAATGAGGTCAACCCGGCTTTAGTGGAAGACCCTCAAATACCCGGCCTGGACGAAAAAAAGCCTTCCATTTTTGATACCCTAACCGTAGAAGATGCTAGCGAACTTCCAGACTGTAACGAGGAACACAGAGGGACATTCTTTTTTGTAAGCGATGAGCCGCTCCCTTATTTTTGCATAAACGGCGAATGGCATAATGCTGCAGATAGTGCCAGTTTCAGTATCACCTGCAATGACGGACTTTTACAGGCCGTCGATAAAATTTTCCCCGTTGAAAACCCCTCATCGGAAAATAATGACCCCAACTCCGCATCATCGCAGAATTATGGAAACCCCTGGGACCAGAACTACAACAACCAAGTGCCCACAACGCCTTCCGGTTTCGATTCTCCCATAACGGGAATTGCGCAGAAAGGCCCCTTTGTTCCGGGCGCAAATGTTACGGTTCAAGAAGTGGATTCCTTCTTCGGTCACGAAATGCGACAGATTGCAGAAGGCTGCGTTGTTTCTAACAATGGGCAGTTTAGCCTTGGCAATGTACATGCCGATTCCAACTGTGTAAAAATCAAGGTGACCGGATATTACAAAAACGAACTGAACGGTGGCACCTCTGCAAGTCCTGTAACCCTTGCTGCAAGAACCTGCAACCCTTCAAAGGCAAACGTGAACATCCTCACGCACCTGGAAATCCCCCGAGTGGACCAACTGCTAATGAACCATATCGATATCAATATGGCGAAAGCCCAGGCAGAACGTGAAGTTCTCGAGGCTTTCGGAATCAACGATGTCCAGCTTGAAAACACGTCCGCCGAAGAAATAAGCATATTCGAAGACAGCGATTACAGTGCCGCCCTACTGGCTATTTCAGCCATGCTGCAGGGCGGCCGGGACGAGGGCGAGATGATGAATCTCGCCAACAATCTCGCCGAAGATTTAAAAGGCGACGGCGTATGGAACGACCCCAACTGGAAAATAAAAATAGCCGACTGGATTGTCGGAGTTGACTCTACCAACAAATACAGTCATATCCGAAGCAACGTGGAATCCTGGAATCTTGGACCCGTACCAAATTTTGAAAAATACATCCAGAACTTTTTCCCTATGGCCTACGGATTTGGCCCCTGCAACAGTTCAAACGCAGGCGCTGTCACCTTCGTGAACCAAGGTCAAAGCATGCATTTCGCCAACGATTACGAACATGCAGACCATTCGAGAGTACGCTTCATTTGCGATGCGGCACAAAACCGCTGGCGCACAGCCAACGCCCTGGAAAAAGACACCGCAGGTTTTGGTCCCGGTACCTACGACAAGGAAATCCGGGAAGGCCGGGTGAACCACGAAACCTCTTACATCTACGATAGCGGCAAGTGGCGCGTCGCTACCAAGGACGAAGCCGACGGATTTACCGACATCGTGGAAGTCTTCAAAAGCCTAAAACCCACAGACAAGGCTGTATTCATCATCCGCCATAGCGAACGCACCAACAGCACGGGCAAGAGCGGTCACCTCACCGAAAATGGTGTAAAGTACGCCCAGGAACTCGGCGGGCGGTTCAAGGAGGCGAATGGCACCGAAGATTTCTACTTTGCCTACTCAGGCTACACCCGCACCCAAGAAACCTGCGACAACATCGCAGCAGGCAAGGGCCAGACCAACTATAACCTGGTGGAGCTTGCCACACTAGATGGCGGCTGGTACGTGAAGGACTCCAAGAAATTGGAGGAATACTCCAAGTCTGCCGACGGTGGCGGGTGGGCGGTATATTCCAAATATGCGTTCACAGGCTCATACTCCGACGCCTTCTACGACCTTAAGACCCGTAGCGAACAGCTCATCAGCGAAATCAAGGGCAACTTGGGGAACATGAAGCGCATAAACATCATGTGTACCCACGACTACCTGTTGGTGCCCCTGCTGGCCTACGTGACAGACGGCCATGCCAACGTGCGCTACCACGAAAAAAGAAGGTGGCTCAACTACATGTCCGGCGTGGCTATGATTATCTCCAGCGATGGAAGCGTCAACTACATCCCCGTCCGCAGCCTTGAAAAAGGCACCATGCAGTAATCGGTACGGCCATTGAGCCTGACGCGAACCGTATAAATCCCTTCAGGGAGGCGGCCAACCATATTCTTCAAGTCAATAGTACCTGCGGGAACATACCTGGAAACGCTTGCCACCAGATGACCGTTCATATCGAACACCTTCACTTGGGCAAGCCCCGCCTCATGGGCAACAAGCGAGCTTGCAGTCTTGATTCCGCCACGGGCAATCATCTGCGTTTCGCCGGAATTGGTTGTCCCATTGTCCAAAGTGTCAATGGACGAAAGTTGCGTTGAATCTTCAAAAAGTACTATCCCTTCCACGTCAAAAGCCAACTGGTCCAAATTCGGGGCGCCGTTTTCTTCCAGAGACTTCAAGTAAAGTATATTGAGTCCTTTTTTCAGTTCCACGGAAACCATCACGGAATCCCAGGTATCCCAATTTGCAGTTGGTTTGAAGGTGAGTGAACCTATCAAGTCATCGTTCATCTTGATCATAATGCGCCTGGTGTCGGTTTTTCCGTGGGCATAGCGCAGCACCAACGTGGCATTGCTGTAATCCTTTGGCGAAACCAGGTGGTAAATGCCGTAACTGTCCAGGCTGTTTTCAAAGTCATAGAAGCCTTCGCCGCGGTAGTTCTCGTGATTGGTGAATGCGCCGCCCTTGGCATCCGTAGGCACCGCGGCCTCGATATCGCTTTCCACGGCAAGGGGCGCCGGGCCCGATTCCACCACGCTCAACACAGTAATGGTACCGCTGCGAGTGGCCTCCCCAAAGTCCGCATTCCCACCTTTGGTGGTAATGGTGTAGGTGAATTCACCTTCTACAAGGGGCATTCCACTAAAGTAGAACGAAGAAGTTGAAGCATTCCATGCCGCAGTCACGCCTGCCGGGAGTCCGGTAACGGTGGCGCCGTCGGCGTGTTCAATAGCAAAGGTAAAGGGGACAATTTCATCGCCCATCACAATCACCTGGCTGGAACTCCCTGCGCCCTGCTTGATGATTGCGGCAGCCTTCGGAGAGTTGTCTCCAATCAGGGCAATATCCGGCTTGGGGAACTTGCCCTTATTGCCGTACAGCCAGAATCCCAAATGGGGCGGCTGATTGTAGGCAGTATTCTGCCAGCTCATGCCATTGCGGTAAATCGGATCGTGGGCGAGTGTGTACATGCGATGTACTGTCGGAATCGTGGTGGTGTAAATGTAAAGCTTGGATGCGCCATCATGCAGAATGACTTCTTCACGCCAGTCGCCCAGAATATCTCCGCTAAAATTCGGGGTTGCCTTGGTGCTGTTGCAGCTATTGCCCTGCATCTGGAAAAGCGTTTCGCCCTTGAGCTTGGAATGGTTCCACTTGCTGATGGTCGTGTTGTCCAGAAGTTCATCCAGCAAGTCGCCGTCCCAGTAAATGCGGAAGTTGTATGCGGGACGGCTGGAGCTCAAGATTTGTCCCTTCACCGAATAGGTGTTCCAGTTGGCAGCAGACCAGAGTTCATGCCCGCGGTTGGTGGAATCCACATCACCCGCGACACCGCGACCGTTGTCGCCATCGCTCGTCTCGCTGAAAAGCAGCTTGCCCGTGCGGGCGTCGTGCAAGTCGTAACCGTAGGGTTTTTCCTCGTGCACCTGCCACACCTCGAGACCATCGTTGTCGGGGTCCAAATCGCTCAGGTGGATTGCATCGCCGTGGCCCTTGCCTGTGCGGTACATGAATTTCCCGTCATGGTCGACGGCACAACTGCCCTCGATGATTTCGTCGAAACCGTCACCATCCACATCGCCTGCAGAAAGGTTGTGGTTGCCCTGTCCGTAACATTCCTTGCCGCTGGTAGCTGCATTGTAGTACCAGCGCTGGGTCAGGCTCTTTCCGTCCCAATCGTAGGCGGTAATGGCCATGCGGGTGTAATAACCGCGCTGAAAGACCATGCTTGGCTTTTTGCCATCAAGATACGCATTCGTCGCGAGGAAACGGTCTACGCGGTTGCCGTAGCTGTCTCCCCAACTCTTGACCGTGCCACGACCAGGATTGTAATCCACCGTGGCCATTTCCATGCCTGTCTCGCCGTTAAAAATCGTGAGGAATTCCTCTCCCGAAAGGACATAGCCGCTGGAATTGCGGTAGTCCTTGCTGTGATCTACATTTGCGGCACTGCCCTTGCTCAAATACTTGCCGCTGGCATCCTTTGTGCCCGGCGCCGTCTTTACCGCAAGTTCCGCCTTGCCGTCGCTATCGTAGTCGCCTACCAGCATCTGGGTGTAATGGGCCCCTGCGCGAATGTTGACGCCCAAGTTTATGCGCCAGAGTTTCTTGCCACTCATCTTGTAGCAATCGATAATGACATTGCCCGTCTTGCCCTTCTGGGAATTATCCTTGGAATTGCTGGGATCCCACTTGAGAATAAGTTCGAATTCGCCGTCTCCATCCACATCGCCCACGGCGATATCGTTCGGGCTGTATGTGTAGTCGCTTCCGCCTGCAGGGCGGTCCAGATTCACCGTCAAGATTTGGCCACTCCATACCGAGGCGGCATCGTCGCCGGCAACTTCCTTGCCGCTCACCACCGCCTTCACGGAATAGCGGTTCGAAGTAGTTCCCTTTGCATCGGTAAAGTTCGTGGCGTCAGTCCCGGAAAGAGTCGCAATCTTTTCGCCATCGCGGTAAAGGTTAAAACTGGTCTCGGAACCCTCGGTTCCCAGCAGGCGCCAACTGAGGAATACGCCGCTGCCCGTCTTTACCGCCACAAGCCCGCGGTTCAGCCATTCCATCTGGCGGGCTGCCTGCACACTGGAAATCCCCAAGAAAAGCGAAAAACCGGCAAATATCCAGAACTTTTTCATTTTCCAATCCCTTTTTTATATTCGAACCCCACACCTCCGGGACCCGCATCATAAATATACGCCCTGCCATTCCAAAATGGAATAGCAAGGACATTTTCCGGTTGTCCATGGACAACAGCAAACTCATGCTCCCCATTCATTTTCCGCATTTTCGGTCTTAACTTTAGAGTATCGAGGTAAACCATATGGCTATTCGTTTTTTAACCTTCACAGGCACTACCATGCTTGCATTTTTTACGGCCCAGGCAGCCCCTTTTTCTGTAGAAAACGGACTTTTTGACCAAAATCAGGCAAATCTCGGGCTTTCTCCAGCACCAAAGGCCCTAACCGTCACCGTATTTACCCCCACGCCCCAAAGCGACCACTACGGAAACGGTGTGGTAATGGTCGGTTTCAAGGGGAAACTCTATTGCCAGTGGCAATCTTCGGCAGTTGACGAAGACGCAGCGGACACCTGGGTCGCCTATAGCATCGGCACCATCGAAAAATCGACGGACGGCACGCAAACCGAAACATGGAGCACTCCCAAAGAACTCGCTCCTACCATGCAAAATGGCATCCGCACGAGCGGCGGGTGGCGCGTTTACAATGACACCCTCATCGCATTTATCAACGTGTGGCCCAGCGATATGGACCCGAAGGGAGGCTTTGCCTACTACCGCGAAAGCGCCGACGGCATCAAATGGGGAGAACTCAAGCCCGTCCTTATGAAAGACGGCAAGCCCATGGCCGGTATTATTGAACAAGATTCCCATGAATACGACAACAGGCTCTACAACGCAGCCCATTTTCAGCCAGGGCTTCTTGCAAGCCCCATCTACACCGATGATCTAAGCGGACGCACCGGATGGGTAAAACCCAATTACACCAACATGGAGCATAGCGGAACAAGCAGTCGCGAAATGGAACCAAGCCTATTCAAAAATAGCGATGGACACATTGTCATGACCTTCCGCGACCAGAACAGCACTTACTATCGCCTCGCAAGCGTAAGCAAGGACCGGGGCGTTACTTGGAGCGCTACCGAACTGACCAACATGCCCGACTCCCGGGCAAAGCAAAGTGCCGGAAACCTCCCCGATGGCAGCGTCTACCTTGTAGGAAACCCCGTTACTAACAAGACGCGAATTCCACTTTCAATTACCTTGAGTGACGACGGAAAAACCTTCAATCGAGCCTACAACCTGCGTACACAAGACGAGCTTCCCGAACGCATTTACGACGGACAATATAAATCCATCGGCTACCATTACCCCAAAACAATGTACTATGGCGACTATTTGTACGTATCGTATTCCACAAATAAGGAACTTATCGAATACACGCGAATTCCTTTGGCCGAAATCTGCGATTACACTCCCGCTGTTAATGAGAATCCAGCCAGCAGTTCTACAGAAGCAGGAGACCATAGTAGTGCCATGGCAATCAAGTCCAGGACTCGTCCTGCAACAGTTCAATTGAAAGGACAAGCTGTTTTTGATGCCATGGGCCGCACAATTTTCAACAAAGAAAATTCTAATATCCGCCAAAGCAAAATTCGCCGATACAGCAAGTAAATAAAAACATCATAGATTGTGGCTTATATAAAAACTCCCCTCGGCATTCGCTGAGGGGAGCTTTTTGTTGGGGGGTGAAATCTTTACCGGCGCATTATCCTGACAGTCTTGTTCATTTTTTGCCCGTTTGCGACACCACGGATGTTCACGAGGTAAACACCACAGCCAAAGGGTTCAAGGTCCACTGTCGCCATGCCCCGGGTCTGCGTGACCGTCTTTTGCACCATAATGCTTTTGCCGCTAATGTCCATCACGGTAATGTGGGCTTCATTGGGAATTCCCGCAAGAAGCACGATGTTGCCATCGGCGCTCATGTGGAACGCCCTTCCGCCATTATTTGCCACAGTCACTCTGGCAGGTGTTTCAAGCCTTAGGGCAACCTGGTCCAGGTTCGGGCCATCTCCACTCACCGTAGAAACCTTAATGACATTTTCTCCTGCGGCAAGTTCCAATTTCACATCCATAGTTTCCCAGGTTGTCCAGTCTCCCGTAGTGCCAAATGAAAGGACTTGAGCCTCCGTATTTTCGCTGGAAAAGGACAGTTGGCGAGTTTCGTCCTTACCCAAGGCATAACGCAGCGTGACGATGTAGGTTCCGGCAACGGTCACATTTACAGGAATTTCCACGATGCTTTCGCCGTCGGTGGCAAAGTTCACATAGCCCGTACCATTAAAGCCCCCATTCTTGTCCTCGAATGCGGAATTGGTCATGGAACCGTTTTCTGCCTGATACACACCGGCTTCATCTGCGGTACTGCCACTAGAACCAGACGAGACGCTAGAAGAACTGCTGGATTCCTGCGTGGTCGAGGAACTACTCGCTACAGTCGCCGCACTTTCAGCAAGTCCCTGCGTCACGCCGATCATGCGGCTAAAGGAATCGCCGTCCTTGTCCTTGAGGGTAAACTGGATGTAGCCTGCGCCAGCGAAATTATCGGCGAGTTTCACGGTCATCTTGGAGCCCGAAACGGTGGCAGTCACGCCCGTGGGAGCCTTGACAGTATAAGTGCCGCCGTTATAGCCCTTGGTAAACTGCGCAAGGTCAATCACCTGAGTTTCTCCCTTGGCAAAGGTGTAGTGGGCACGGGCCATCCATTCCAAATAACGCTCCAGTTCCGTCCAGCCGTCGCCCAGACGGTCCTTATTGGCATCACTAAAATCGCCGCTCTTGGATTTCGAATTGTAGCCGTACATGTTTTCCCACCAGTCCGGAAGGCCGTCCATATCGGAATCGTAATTGTCTGCCCAACTAGTGCTCGGGTATGGTTCCCAGCCCTTGATGTTTGCCGTATCCTTCACGTCGGTTTCACGGTCGGGAATGCCAGGAAGTCCGCTAACAGAACCTGTGGCACTGTAAGTTCCCGCAAGGGTCTCCTTGATTATGCGCTGGTCATGATTGTCCAAAACCGGCATACGCTGCCCCACATCGCTAAGCACGTCCTTGTAGGCAGCCTTTGCCGACTGTACCGTGGCATAAGAGGGGAAATAAGGTTCGCTGTGCCACACGTTCCAAGTCAGTTGCTGCCCGTTACTGAGAGTGTAGCGACGGCCGCAATCATCCTTTGTGCCATCGCACTTGAAACTGCCATTGCTCAGCTGCAACACGTTATTGTGGAAGTAGTATTCCTGCGTGCCCTTGCCCGTACCCTCCAGATCTGCACTCAGAACATAATCCAAGACTCTGGACGCTGCGCCAGCCTTGTAATAGTTGCCAACAAAATTCACATTATGTGCACCACCATCGGTTACACGGCCTTCCCAGTTATAAACCACATTGTTGAAAATATCCAGACGACCGGCATAGTAGCCGTTGCCGTCAAGGCCACCGCCCATGCTCCAGTTGCGGCCCTCGTTATGGGCAAGCAAATTGTGGTGGAAACTTCCAATGTCGCCTCCGATGGTCGCCGCATATCCATGTCCCGTTCCGCTGGGATAATTCTGGTGGTCGGCGATGTTGAGCGCTTCCGAAATCAGGGTACGCTGCAATGTGATGTTCTTGCCACCGCGGCTACTGAAGGCCTCGTCAATAGTCCAGCTGATACTCGCATGGTCCAAAATGCTGTTGTTGCCACCTGTTAAGCCCATACCGTCAAACGTAGGACCATAACCCAAACGCACCCGCATAAAACGCACAATCATGTCGCTGCCGGTAAAGCCGATGGGTGCGCTCTTGATGGTAATGCCCTTGCCCGGCGCGCTCTGCCCCGCAATAGTGGTATAGTCGTGATTGCAGACCAGGCGGGACTTCAGTTGAATCATGCCCGCCACCTTGAACATGATAGTACGGGGGCCAATGTCTGCGGTGCATGCCTCACGCAAACTGCCTGCACCGTCATCATTTAAGTTGGTCACATAAACCACCTTGCCGCCGCGACCACCTACAGCATTGCGGCCGTAGCCCTCGGCACCTTCAAAGGCCAGGCGACCGGGCTGGAATTTCCACACATTGCCCTTGGTCACGTTGCCGCTGCCGTCCACTTCGTCAATACGCCAGTAATAACTCGTCAAAACATTCGTGCCCGTCACCTTGTAGGTGGTGGCCGTCTGTTCCCCTTTGTAAAAAGCCGTCGTCGCTGTGGTCGCGGTGCTTACCACAGAAGAATCCGTACCGAGATAAACCTGGTGCTTTTTTGCGCTGCTTGCCGCCGTCCAAGAAAGCGTCAGCGTTCCGTTATTGTGGCTTGCATGCATATCCAAATCAGAAGGAGAAGGGTCCTTGGCCTGTGCCGCCGCATTAGGAACATCCAATTCAAAGCCGTTCAAGGTCACATTCTTGAAGGTGGCGCTTGTTCCGGGCTTGAACGCAACAACTGTCGATGCGCTAGTACCACTTACGCTGAATGTCACGTATGCCGTCGCCGCAGCGGTGGATGAAAGGGCACGCACCGTGGGCTTCACCGTCGTCTGCTTCACATTGTTCACATAAACATCGATGTTGCTGTAAGTAGTGCTGCTCAGGTCATCCACATTGTTCAAGTAGGTGAGCAGCGAATGCGTTCCCGCCGAAAGGTTGGAAAAGGTGAGGCTGATTTCACCACCGGAATTGCCATCTTCTACAGTGAGGCCATCACCCACCAACCTGGCATAACTGGGCGACTGCACCGAGGCCTTGTACCAGTTTGCCTTGAGATTCTTGCCGGCACTTCCCTTGGCAACCTTGATTTTCACGCCGCTAAGGGTAGTATCCTTGCTAGAAACCCCCGAAACCACCCACGGAACATAATTCGGTTCCGTCACTTCGCTCGAATTTCGACCGCTCATGTCGAAATCCACCTTCACGACATTAGCCGCTTCGGCCTCCGTCGCCAGGGAGCACACGCAAAGCGCCCCCGCAAAAGCAAACCATCCCATACTTTTCATACCTTACTCCTTTGCTACAAACAAAAATACCCTCCGTTTTGTACGAAGGGTAGGGTTTTAGGAATTATCCATTGTCTATGGACAACACCTTATTTGGGGCAACTAAGATATTCAAGCAATTTCACAATATATTCAAGACAAAGCCATCAAGCATTCAAAAGGAGGCAATCAAAAGGAGTGTTTATGGGATTTAGATTCAATTTAGCAACCATCGGCATGGTCGCCGTTTCAGCTTTTGCCGCGGTAGATTACCCCGTGCAGGAATTCCGTTTCGGCATCGGGAACACCGACAGGAACATCACCATTTCAGGCAAAAACGCGGGAGATTACCTTTCTTCTGCAACCCTCAAGGGAACCGACGACGAAAAATGGAGCCTGAACTACATCAGTGCAGGTGTCTATGAAATCGTGAATTCGGCAACCGGCATGGTTGTCACCAACGAAAACGGCCTCGCCACACTCGCCAAGGATACCGACGGTGCAAACCAGCGCTGGAAAATTGAAGCCATAGAGAAAGACTTTGACGGCTACGATCTATATTACAAAGTTGTAAGCAATGCAGACCCCACCCAGGCGCTCACTTTCGATGTCAACAGCAATTCGATTTCCGTCGATGGCTACGCAAAGGGCGATTACCAGAAATTCAAGCTGAACCTGGACGGCCTCGAAGGTTTCGCCGCGAACGCCATGACCCCGAAAGGCGAAAAGGCGGGAACGATTGGCGGTTTACTGGGCGAAGTGGTTTATGTATCGGACGCAGACAATCTTGAAAAGCAGTTAAACAGCAAGGGCGCACAGACCATCGTCATTACTGCCGACATTGATATGCAGAAAAAGAGCAACACCCGCGTTCGCGACAACAAGACCATCGTGGGACAATACGGCAAGCACACTATTTACGATTGTCAGTTTAGAACAAACGATGCTTGGGGCACCACAGGAGAAGTTCCTTCGGACAACATCATTTTCAGGAATCTGAAGATGGTCGCCAAGAATGTTCCGAACCGCATTCTCATCAACATCTGGTCTTCGCGTCAAATCTGGATAGACCACATTTACTTTGAATCGCAGCTGAGCTACGACCGCACCGGCAACGGCCAAGACGAAGTCGGCAAATTCATTTGGATCAACACGCCCTACGCTAGCTATAGAGATTCCGCCGACAGATACAGGTCTCCCGACTATGTGACGATTTCTTACAGTCACTTGAAAAACCGATACTGGACCGTTGCATACGGCACGCAAAATGACGAAATTACACGCGACCGCACCACGCTTCTTTATAACTGGTGGGAGAAAAACGTACGCCGCTGTCCGCAGCTTGGCAACGGCGCAGCTCACGTGTACAACAACTACTATTCCGCTTACGGCAAATCGAGCAATGGCTCCGCCACATCGGGAATCATTGGTGGCGACGGCTCCGAAATGCTTTCGACCAACAACCGATTCAACGGCTACACCAAATCGCAAGCGCTCATGATGGGCGGCGGAACCGACCCCGCCCGCGACGACAACTCTTACCTATCCGAGGCATTGGACGCTACCCCCGCCAAGGTGAGTTTCAGCCCAAAGAAAACTTCCAGCTGGAAGCCCGAACAAAGCAACTACGGATATTCGCTCCTCGACGCCTACAATACCAAGGGCACCGATGTAAAGGATTTCTGCTCCAAGTACGCGGGTGACCAAACTTCGGCTTCGGGCATGAAGTACATCACCGACAGCGAATTTGACAGTTGGACAAATGTACGCTACCCCTCGCCGTTCCTCAAGAGTATCACCGTCGGCGACGAACCTGTAGGCGGCATCAAAGAAGGCGTAATGCTGGATACAACGAAAAAGTTCACCATCAAGAACGTGAATAGCGGTTTGTACCTGGGACTCGCCACCGGCGAAATAGCTAGCGGCCTCGATGCCGTGCAGGGCAGCACCGAAATCAGTTGGAGTTTTGTCGCCGTCGAAGCCCATAATGACGCCGACAGCGGATACTACTATATGCATCTCGCCAAGGATTCCGCACTCGTACTGAACCTCGCCAACGGCAGCAAGGACAACGGCGCAAATATCGAACTTTGGAAAAATGTGGCAAATGCGTCGCAGCAATTCAAGTTTGTACAAAACGAAGACAATACCTACAGCATCACCACAAAGAATACCAAGGACAAGAGTTGCCTCGGCATTGGCGCGGGTTCCAAAGAAGAAAATGCATCAGTCATCCAATGGGCCTGCGACGGCACCGATAATCAGAAGTGGACTCTTGAAGAATATGCGGAACCTGAAATAAGCGAAACCGAGACAAGCGACGGCGACTCCAGCAAGACGGAGCCCCCGCAAACTATCGCGGCAAAACCTGCAGCAACATTCAACGCGCAGTTCAATGGCACAACCCTAACACTGCACAACGCGACAAGTTCACCCGTACAAGTTTCACTCTACAACCTTAGCGGAAAGCGCCTGATGCAAGCGCAAGTGCAAAGCGGCTCACACTCTTTGGAAGTCGGCAAGTTCGTCCCCAAAGGTCTCTACATCTTGAAAATCAAAGGCCCCGGCCAGCAAAAGGTAATGCGCGTGAACGTGCAGTAACATTGCCCCGCCCCCGAGAAATCGGGGGCATTTTTTATAAAATTGACTATCTTTTCACATAGTTGTTTAGGGTATTGATTATGGAAAACAGAAAGTCATGTTCGCGTCACTTCGCTCGCCACTCCCTTCTGCGAAAACAATGACCAGGTCAGTGCCGTCATAAACACGCGCCACTTTATCAACCGCGACTGCGGCTGGCACGGGCGAAACGAATGGGACGTTGAGCCGAAATGGATGAGCCTCCAGGCCAAGATTTGGACACGTTCCGGAGCAACAGTAAATGAACTATTGTCGTCGCTCGACACCGCCGCATTCATCGGGAATTTCGAGGGCGCAAACCCGTGGGATGTTTCCGTGAAAGGAGGCTCCTGGCTGGTCGTGCTGAACCACGGCGTGACAGACGACACCGGCGATGATTACTCCATCAATCCCGCCGACATCAAGAAACTCTTCCAGCACGCCCTCGAAAACGACCTGTAGGTAGCCCCCTTCGGCACTATCGGGGCTTACCACCGTGCACATTTCATTGTGGACAAGGCCGGAAAAACACTGCGGTTCAAAATCGCAAAATAATTACCGGAGGCGTATTGCTCAGATTCAGTAGTCACACCGAAAAATACTCCAAGTGCAACGCCACAAGCTACACGGCAAGCACCGCCTATGTCACAAACAACGCCGCATCCAAAGCGAACATTTACTTTTTGATGAACATTTTATTCACCATACGGCCCTGCACCTTTTGGCGCACGATGTAACGGCCTTGTGGAAGGTTCTGCATTGAGCGACCCACGTAATGACCATTCATATCGAAAACGCCCACGGTGACGACTTCCCCTTGCAAGCGAACGTTATTCGCAATGCGGGTTGTACTCGTGTCATGCTCCGCAGAACCAGCGGCACTTCCGACAACGGAATTCACCGACACAGAGAGTAAATCCACCGCACTCTTTTCACAGGTAAAGCCAAGCGCCACATCTTCGGTAGAAGCCCCTGAATTCACCGCCTTGTAGTGATACTCCTTGCCATCTTGCGCTGTAATGGTCGCCACATAAGTCACAACATCTTTTTCACGCGAGACATTCAGCAGCACTTCGGCGTTGCGCATAATGTTCGTAAAGTCGTCCCAAGCCCAGTCGAATTCGTAGGCGAACGTTCCCGCATTGTCCATGGCATAGGCATCGGCACGCAGAAGTGTCGTTGCACCCTCCGCTGTGGCACGCACGATATAGTTGTCCCAGTTGTTCGCCTTGTTCGCATCGGCGGAACCATATACCGGCTTGTTGCCGTAATTCATAAAGTGGAAAGTCGCATTAAAGTCGCCCGACACCTTGTAATCCGCGGACTTTTTATCGTTGAAGATTGCATTATAAACGCCACCGTCATCGATCGTTCCTACGATGGTGCGATTTTCAAGCACACCATAAGCGACTCGCGTCAATTCCAGGTAGGCGGCATCTACGCCAAGCAGCACCTCGTAATCACCAATCGGCGTACCGTTTGCCGTCACTGCATAAATGAGCGAATCGGAGCCGTCTGCAGCAGCGCCCTGCAAGAACGCAAACACATTGATAAAGTAGCCGTCCTTTTCGACACGGAGTTTTAGATTTGCATCAGCAACAGTATTCTTGAACTGAGCCCAATCCGTACCCCAGCTACCCCAGTAACCGACGGATTCTTCACCACCGAGCGTCTCGTTGGAATACGCATCGGAACGCAGGTACCACATTTTGTCACCATTCTTGAAAACAATCACCCAGTTGTTCCAATTTTCGGCACCCGATTTTACATTGTTCTTAAACTCATATTCCAGCGCAAAATTTCCGGACACCTTGACCGATTCAAATTTATCATACGCATTCCACGCCGTGCTAAAATCTTTTTTGCCAATCACTTTCACGCAGTCACCTAGATAGCGCTTTTCTTCCATGACCCGCATCTTCGGAACCTTATAGCCCCAGAAGGCTCGCGTCCCCGCCGCATTCATCGCAGAGAATGTGTAGGTACGTTTGCTCATGTCGTTTTGCAACTGGTCAAGCATCACGCCTTCGTAAGTCACGCCGCCGAGCACGAGCATCACATAATGGCGTCCCTTGGCATAATCATATTCCCACGTTCCCGTATAGGCACCCGTCACCGAGCCATCAGCATTCAGCTGCACATTCTGTTCCAGATTCACCGCCACGGAATCTTCCCATGTAGCCGGATTATTCTTGGGCGGGTTATGCATAATCACCTTGTACGGGCCCGCGATATCACTACGGTCAAGCGCCCTTTTCGGGAGGCCATAACCTTCGTGATATTCAAATGGCGCCGCCACAATCCAACCTTTCTTATTGAAGAACAGCTGATGCGTCTCTACATTATGCCAACCCGTGTGGTTATTGAACTTGCGGTGATACACCAAATACATTCCGCCGTCATCATCGCGCAGCAATGAATTGTGCCCATTCGCAATTTCAGCATAGTCTTCGGCCCAGAAATTCCAGCGGTAATTCTGCATAATCGGGAAACCGCGATCAGTATTGCCCCAATAATTCAAGATGAATTTTTCAAAAATTGCAGAAGAACCATCGACATCGACGTACGGGCCTTTCACATCCTTGCTACGGAACACGCGCATGGTGTAGCCGCCTTCGGGCGAATAGAAACCGTAACTGATAAACAGATAATAGTAACCGTTTCCGTCAGCATCCTTGAAGTATTGAATGTAGGAACCTTCGCCGCTCACATAGTAGCCGCCCCCCACATGGATTCCCATATAAGGGTCTTCAAGCATCGAAGTCCCGCTCCATTTTGCGGCACCGTTGTTTCCATACTTGTAGGAATAATCGCGAAGCCCGGTCGATTCATCGAGTTTCACCAGGAAAAGTCCGCCGCTCCAGCTGCCGTATAAAAGCCACAGATTACCGTCCTCGTCATAGAACACGTTCGGGTCAATGCAACTGGAACCATAGCCGCCATCCCACTTGCCCAAATTCGTCTTTCCGTTGTTCGCAATGTAGTAGCGTTCGTCAATCGTCGTACTGCCGGTTACTTTCGCATAGTCCACATTCGCCACCGAACCCGCCGTCTGCTTGTCCATGCCGCCATAAATAACGGCGCCCTTGTATTCGTAAGGGCCTTCGATTTTATCGGCGGAGAGCATCACGATGGAACTTTTCCAGTCCGCGCCCGCCATCGAAAAATACAAGCACCACTTTTTAAGTTTCTTGTTCCATACAATGTCGGGTGCCCACAGGTTTCCCTTGGCATCGGCAGAATTCGGATGTTCAGCGTAGTCCGCTTCCGCCTTAAATACACTGTAGTAATCGTCCTTGGAATCGTTCCCGGTCACGTAAGTGTTGCCGCCACGGGAAAGCTGCGGCGTAAACGGAGTCCAGTCGAGCATATCGCGCGAATAGGCGGCCCCGTTCATGGTACCGAAAATATAATAGTACTTGGCGCGCGATTTTGCCGCATCGTTTTCAGGGTAAGAATTTCCCGAAGCGTCCTTATAGACTACAATGATTGACGGATCGTGAACCGGAACAGAGCCCGCTTCGGCCAATCCTGCAAAAGAACAAAAGGCAAGGAACGCCACCCCGGCGCACCTTGCAAATTTGGCAATCAAGTTTTTTCCAAACATTCCCATAGTAAGTTACCTGAAATTCACCTTGCTTTCGTAGCGCCCCATGGGGAGGCTAGATTTCTTGAAATCGAGGCGGGTCGTGCCCGCTTTCACGTTGCCGCTGAACTTGGCGACCAGGCGACCGCTCAAGTCGTAGACCGATACGGTTACAAAGCCTGCCCGGGAAGCGTAAATCGTGCCACGATTCAGGTCAAACTTTGCCACGGCCGCATGGGTCAGCGGAATGGTCGTCGCATTCACAATCGCAGTGGTGGAATCACATTCGTCTTCCTTGCCTTCTTCGCAGTCATCGTCCTGGTTGCCCACAAAGTCATCAGGGTTCACATCACCCTTGTAGAGAGTGATCCCGGCCGCTCCGAACTCAAATTCATCCACATTCGGCCCGCCGTTATCATCCAGCGAAATCATCTTGAGCATGTTGATGCCCTTAGCAAGGGAGATTTGCACCGTAACGCTGTCCCAGGTAGTCCAGTTCGCCGTGGGCCCAAATTCAATAATTCCTTGGCTCACGTTGTTGACGAACAGTTCCATGTAACGCTTGTGTTGGTCGGCAGAACCACTCGCATAGCGAATCGTTAAAGCCGTATTCTTTTGGCTGTTTTCGGAATTCAGATTCCAAATGCCGTAACTATCGGCACTATTGTTGAAGTTGTAGTAGCCGCTATCGATCCAGTTTACGTTCTTGTCTTCGTAGGTTCCGATACCATCGGCCGGGTAAGCCGCATTCACAATAGAGCCGAACGAAGCCGGAACAGCAACCACCTTCGCCGCGGCACGTACAGAAATATCGCCCGAAACCTCGAAGGTCTTGCCGCCATCATCAGTGGTAAAAATCGTCACCTTGAATGCGCCAGATACCGTAGGCTTTCCGCTAATCGTAATCGTAGATTCCTTGGCATTCACCGCAAAATCCACACCATCGGGGAGACCTCTGACCGAAGCACCGCCGCATTCGGAATATTTATAGACAATCTTTTGCACATTTTCGCCAAGCATAATCGACTGGTTCAGCGAACCCTCAACCTGCGAAAGCGAAGGCCCTATCACAATGTCGCTCTTTTCCACCAGTACCTCGACGCGGCCCGTATATTCAGTACCGTCGTTGCCCTTGACGGTATACTTGAACGAGGCGAGTCCCTTGTAAAGGGCATTCGGCGTAAAGCGCACCGTGTGCCCGTCGCTCAAAATGGAGGCGGTCCCCTTCTCGGCACTCACAATGCTGTAGGTCGGCGACACCGGCAAAAATCCGCGGGTAATCGTGTGCAGGTCAAAGTCGCCACTTCCATTCTGCGGAACCATGGTGTGCATGGCGCCGAGCCAGTTGATATACTTCTCGATGCGTACATAACCGTCGCTTTCCTTGGTCATGGCGTCATCCTTGCCCACATCGTAGCCCATCGCCTCTTCAAAGTAATCGGGCATGCCGTCTTTATCGGAGTCCTTTGCGGCGGTTCCCGCCTGTACTTCGCCCCAGCCGTTGTTGGTCTTCACGCCCACGGCAGCAACGCTTTTCACAAGCGCGCCTGCGGTTCCCAGCGTACTCGCCTGGTACCAGATAAGCGAATCCATATCGTCGTAAGGGAGCACGCCGCTCTGGGAATTCACATAACGCCACGCCGACGCTGCACTTAAAATAGGCCCGTTCTTGGTGAGTTCGCTCCAAGGTTCGGTCAATACCGTTCCCTCGCCCTGATACCAGTAAACATTGGAGGCGCCACCGTCAAGTTTACCGTTGCGGTTATTGTCAATCATGTTGCCGCTGGCATAAATACTCTGGTTCTTGTCCACCTGAAACCACGGGTTGCTCCCCTTGGGGCCATACACAAAGTAGTTGTTCACGATATCGTGCTTGAACTTGGTGCTGGTATGGGTCGTGTAGCCGGCCTCGAAATTGTAATGCACATTGTTCACGAATACGTCATTAATCTTGTCCAGCGGGTTGCGATTGTGCGTATTCATAAAGGCATTATAATACCACGCCCAGGTGCCATCCACCGATTCGATATGTGCCCCGAACTGCTGGTAAATGGGGTTTGCAATCAGCGTATTCTGCACGGTCACGCCGGTAATGCGGTAGTTCGCGTTATCGGAACTCCCGCCAAAGTTGTTCCACGGGGCAAGTTCCACCGAACAATGATCCACGATAATGTTCTTGGAATCGTAAAGGTTTAACGCATCGTCCTTTTGCGAGGCCGTATTTTCGCCTGGGCGAATACGCAAGTAGCGGATGATGATATTGCTCTGTTTTCCGGTGCTGAGTTTGCCGCCATGGATGGCGATACCCTCGCCCGGAGCGGTCTGCCCCGCAATGGTGATATTGCTCTTGATGGATACCGCCGTCTTGATGTTGATGATACCGCCCACATCAAAAACCACAATGCGGTTCCCCTGGCTCACCGCATCGCGGAAAGAACCTGCGCCATCGTCGTTCAGGTTGGTCACGTGGTAAACCGTGCCGCCACGACCTCCCGTAACACTTGCCCCAAAACCAAGAGCCTCCGGAAAGGCTAGCGGCTCGGCACCCGCCAAAGAGAACCCAAACACAGTTAGACAAAGTGCCGAAACCGCAATATTCTTGCGCAACCCAAATCCCATATTTCTCTCCCTTTAAAAAATTTATCACTGCTTCCCACCGGACTTACCGCCCACGGGGAACAGCGCGAACTCCATCTGGAAAACCCTGTCGCTACCCTGGTCCTCTTCGGCAATCAGCGCGATTTCCTTGCGGAGCGCGTTAATCCGCTCCACGATACGCTCGTAGCCCTCCTGGCTAATGCCCAGCGTAAGCCCCGAAATATGGCGATTCCCCGGCGGGTCCCTGTCAATGGATTCCGACGCGAGTTTCAGGCAATGCTGGTGGTAGCCCCGCAGCGCCAATTTCGACGTGCGGTCGCCCGTGGTAATGGCGCTTTCCGTCAGCACATACTTCCCGTTTTCGTCCTTCTTGATCAGCAGGCACTCTTCCAGCAACTGCACCGACTTTTTTGCCTCCTCGGCCGTAATCCTTGGGTGCACCTGCCTTGAGAGCGCCTCGTAATCCCCGTCAAAACCGAACATCCCGATAAGGCTGCGGATAGTCAGGTGCCGCCAGTGGCTATACACCATGTACTGCACGTGCCCCAACACATGCTGCTTCTCGGCAAAGCGCACCACCTTGAGCACCGCCTGCATCGCCTCGAAGGCGGCGTTCCTCTCCTCGGTAGTTTCCGCCTGGTTGAACTCCACCAGCGCCACAAAAAATTCCGTCTCGTGCTTGCCCAGCCTAAGGCCAGACGCCACCTTGGGAATGCTCTGGCCCGAAAGGTTCTTCTCGCCGTTCATCACCCGGCTAATAAAGTCCTTGGCCTTGAAACCGATACGGTCCGAAAACACGCGGAGCGAAAAGGCGGGATTCGCCTCCTTTTTCTGGCTATAGTAATCCTTCAAAAACTCACGATAGTCCAGATATTCAAAAACCTTCTTTGCCGTATTCTTTTCGCTCATGCCCCTAATGTAAGAATTTTTGCCCGCAAGGGGATTCCCCCAAAACTTTTAGCGTTGTCCAGAAACAACGGTAAATTCGTAAAAATTAAAAAGTGCCTTTGAAAATCGGGCTTTTTAACCTAATTTGGCCAAAGGGGGAATAATCCCCCTGATTGCAGCCCGCTTCGCGGTCTTCCATCACCCCCAATGCGGGGGGAACCCCCCGCAACGCCCCCAAACTCGGTCCGGGACAGCGCCATCGGTGCAAGGGAATTCCGCCTGCAGGCAACAAGAGGAATGTATGGGATTCAAAGGTTTTTTAACAACAGCAGCCGTTGTCTGGAATTTCGGGATTTCTGCGGTTTTTGCCGCCGTCCCCGCCACCGAAGTAGTGAACCTGCCCACAGAGGCTGCCTACGGTGGCGGCGACAAGGTGGGTTCCCAACTGGTGGCCGCCACCTACAACGCCGGGGGCGGCCCGGGAATCTGGATTGTGTCCGATGGTGGCTACAGGCTCTACCACAACGGCGCCCTGCTTGCCGAAGACAACCAGGCGGGACGCGTGCGGTTCATCCCCATGACGTTCCTGCCGGGCGAAAATGCCATCTCGGTTGTCGGCGTGAACGGCAGTGGCGCCCCCGGCGTGATGGTGCAGATTGACGATCTGGACAAGTCTTACTATTCTGGCAGCGAGTGGAAATCAAAACCCACAGTCAGCAACAACGCCTGGAAAAACAAGGGCAGGGACCTGAGCCAGTGGGGAGGTGCCACCACACTTTCTTACGCCAACAGCAAGATGCCCAGCGGCGGCGCCCTGAACGGCTTTGCCACGAATACGCAGGCCAAGTGGATTTGGAGCGGTGCCGAAACCGACCCGACGGCGGTGCTGCTGTTCACCTTCTACGTGAAGGCCGAAGGTTTCGGCGCGGCAACTACCGGCGGCGATGCAGGCAAAATCGTGTTCGCCAGCGATTCCGCCAGCATCCGCAAGTACCTGCAGAGCAACGACGCGGTGACGATTCTTGTGCCAGAAGGAACCTACGACTTCAGGCAGTTCCGCGATGCCGCCACCGAGGCCAATGCGGCGGGACGCACCTGGTGCACCCGGCAATGCTCCAGTGGCGATGTCAACAAGAACAACACCTTCTACCGCATCAACTTTGCCGCCAATACCTGCTCCGGCATGAACGATGGCGACCTGAGCATTGTTCCCGTAGGTGCAGTAAAAGCATGGAGCAATTGGATTACCATCCGGGGCAATAAGAGCCTGGTGGGCATGGGCCGCGGGGCCAACCTGCGCGGGGCATCGCTCAACAACCGCAAAAACGAAAACGCGGGCAACAACATCTTCCGCAACCTGGGGATATACGACATCAACCCGCACCTGATAGAGGCAGGCGACGGTCTCGAAGTCTCGGGCAACATTGGCGACGAGGTAGAAAAAATCTGGTTCGACCACATCAGTTACAAGTGGATAAGTGACGGCATGGACTTGGAACACGTAAAGGGCCTGACCGTTTCCTACGTGGATTATGACGGAGCCAATGACCAGAACTGCTACTACTACGACCCCTACATGCACCTGGTGGAAAATGCCCAGGCCACTATGCACCACATGTACTGGCACAATTCCTTCGGGCGCGTGCCCAAGGTTTACAGCAAGGACGGGGGCAAGGTGGCCCCGACCGTTCATGTGTACAATTCCTACGTGGAATACAACCACTGGCACATCATCGACGTGACGGGAACGAGTTCCTTGCCGGCGCAACTCCTGTACGAAAACAACTATATAGGCACGGCCAACATCCAGATTGCGGGCAAGAACGCCTACGGCAAGGTGAACATGAAAAACATTACCGTCAAGACCGCCAAGAATTCCAAGCCCTACGACAACAACGGAACTTCGCAGGCCACGCCCTTCACGGACAACGTCTTTACGCCCGGCTACAGTTACAGCCTGATGAACATAAACGACATTCCCACCGAAGTCCCGAAACTCTCAGGCGTGGGCGGCCGCTACGGAAAAATGCCCGAATACAACCAGGCCTTCGGGCAGAGCAACAAGGCGGCAACCGTTTCCCTGACCGCTCCTGCTGCAAATGCAAAATTTGACTCCGGCGACAACATCACTTTGTCCGCCACGGCAAAGGACAACGACGGAACGGTCAAGAACGTCGCCTTCTATGTGGGCAACACGCTGGTAGGCAGCGCCACGGCGGCGCCCTACCAGGTGACCGTAAGCGGCGTAGAGCCGGGCCTGCATTCCGCCGTCGCCGTGGTAACGGACAATTCGGGACTTACGCAGATGAGCGAGTTCATTGCCTTCACCGTAGAGGGCGCCACCTCCCCCGAAGTCGTGAAGTGCGGCGCAGGCCCCTCCAAGCAAGACGACCTGACCCTGGGCGATGCCATCGTGGACTTCTGCTACACCTGGAGCGGGGCCGAAACGGTTGTCGCAACGGGATTCCCCAAAGGAATCGTAACGGATATCGACAACGCCAACCGCAAAATTTCCATTAGCGGGACCCCCAGCGAAGCAGGTGTATTTGAATTCACCGTGTCGGCAAGCGCAAACGGCGAGACGTTTACCAAGACGGGCCGCATGACCATTACCGACCCCAACGCTCCCAGTTCTGGCGAAAGCAGCGGCGCATCGTTCACCACCGGCGAAAGCACGCAATCCGTAACATTCTCCGCAAGGAACGCCACCGCCGGCAAAACTGCCTACTACCGCATTTTCGACATGCAGGGGCGCCCGCTCTTTGCGGGCCACCAGAAGCCCGCAAAGATGCCCGCTGCGCGGGTCATCGTGGTGGAATACACCACGGCGGGCACCCTCAAGCGCCGCTACGTGCAGTAAAAACAGGCAAAATTGCCGTTTTTAAGTGAATTTAGCCGTTGTCCAGAAACAACGGCTATTTATTTGTACTATTACCTTTCCTTTTTCGCGAATCTATATTTATATTGATGCTGATGAAACTTGGCAAATACCTGACAGCCATGGCCGTCGCGTCGGTCGTCGCCCTTTTGGGGTGCTCCAACGGCAATTCCGTAGCCGGCAACAGCGCCGAGACGGGTTCCCCGGAACTCGCCGGTCTCTTTGTGCTGGAAGACGGCAAAACACCTGCCGCCTTTGCCCGCGTCAGGTGCGTCCCGCAAAAGTTTGATGCCACCAGGGACTCCCTCCCCAAGAACTTCATAACCGAAACGGACTCCAAGGGCCATTACAAATTGGATTCCATACCGGAAGGAATCTACTCCCTGGAAGCCTACCACAAAGACAGCGGCGAACTGCTGCTGGTGCAGGGCCTGCCCGTCTACGAAGACGACTCGTTGACGGTAAACGACACGCTACATGCCCCCGGCACCGTAAAACTTATGGCCGACTCCCTCAAGGAAGGGACGAAGGGCGTTGCCACCGTGTTCGGCACCACCATATTGCGCAACGTGACAGTCATCGATGGTGAACTGACCATCGACAGCCTGCCCGAAGGCGCGCTCACCCTCAGGATCTACCTGGGCGCCGACACGCTGCTTCTCGGGGTAACCCTCCCTGCAGGCGAAACATTGGAAATCGGCTCCAAAAAGGAAACTCCTCCGCCGGTCACTACCTTCGTGGCGCCGCTTGCCCTCCCCGAGGGCCAGGACACGCTGAACTCCTTCGTCAGCGACATCCCCCTGGCGCTCCGCCTCACGCCGGACAACAGCGACTTTGACGCCCTGGCAAAAATGACCGCCCAAAATTCCGGCCGCTGGGAAGTGGTGCGCATCTCCCCCGACGGGAACCGCAGCAAAAAAATCCCCATCGCAAACGCCTATTTCGACACCCTCGCCAAGGAAGCCGCCTTCTGGGTAAGCGTCGACTCGCTGAACGTGCTGGACTCCCTGGAACTCTCCTTCGACAGCACCATCACTCCCGCCTATGCAAGCGACGTGTTCCCCACCAACCGCTCCTACGCCGTGGTGTGGCATTACGACAGCGGCATCTCCCCCGTCGCCGACGCCGCCGAAAAATCCTACTTCGAAGGCGCCGCCAAAAACGCAAGCCTCGTAGACGGCGTCGTGGGCAGCGGCATCTCGCTAAAATCCGACGGTTACGTCCTGGCAGAAAATTCCGCCGAAAAAGATGCGGACCGAAAACTCAACCTCGTCTTTGATACCGAAGACTACTTCTGCTTCTCGCTGTGGGTGCAGCTGGAATCCCTGGGCAAGGAACAGACCATCTTCGAAAAGGCCAAGGAATACGCCCTGCGCTACGTTCCCGAAAAAGGATTCGTGGTGGAAAGTTACCATGTCGCCACGGAAACCCCGGACACCGAAAGCGCCATCGATACCGCAAGTTTTGTCACATCTTGGGCTTCGGGCACAGACGGAATCGCCGCAGGGAAATGGATTTATGTGGCCTTCAGCCGCCGCGCCGTATCCAACGTCACCTTCTTCGTGAACGCAAACAAGGTAAAGCATTCCACCGAAAATTCCAACTGGGACGGCGCCCGCGAATCCCTGCAAGACTTCAAGGTCGGCGGCTTTACCGGTAAAATCGACGAACTCATGCTGGGCGGCTGCTTCCGCGACGACTCCTGGAGCCGCCTCACCTACCTGAACCAAAAGCCCAGCGGCTACTGGCCTATCCTCACCGGAAGATAACGCCTCCCAATCGCATTAAAACGCATTAAGCCTCGATAGCGGCTGGCGGGCCTCGAACGAAATCCCGATACTGAACTGGTTGATAAAGGCTGCCCCTCACTCCAACTGCGGCCCTATCCCGCTGTCACCCCGGCCTTAGTGCCGGGGCCACCATTCCATACCCGCAACATGCCAAATCCCCCAACACCCCCTATAAATTCTTTATCAATCCACAGAAATCTTTAGCCATTCTGTAACTTGAGTGGATATAGAGCGAACTTCTTCAATAGAAAGTGTTTCCTTAACATTTGAAAAAAATTTCAGGAAACTATTCTCGTTTAAAATCCAATACTTCGAAAAGTCACCTGATGGATTTTCTATATACGCACCAATGATAATGGCGACTTTTTGTATCGGATAAATACGACCGCACAAAGACTCTATTTTCTCTGAAATAAAACTTGCTTCACCGTCCATCTGATTAATGAGAGTATTGCATTGTCTCCCATTGAACATAAGCCGACCATCTTGGTAAAGGAACTTATATCCCCTCGTTCTATCGTAATGTTTCGTCTCTATGGTAAATATTCCCCGGGTACTAATAATTAAATGATCCACATTAAAGCAATCACCGCAAATGTCGTGGAAAATGCGAACTGAATCGCTGTTCAACTTATTTAGCATTTCACCGACAAGGCGTTCACCTTCCATTCCCTTATAGCAATTACGAATATGCTTAATAAGCCTAAGCGATTTACGAATGCTATAGATAAGGATAACACATGTAAATACAGAAAAAATGACAGCAAGAATTAGTGAAACTTCAATAACACCAAAATAAAAAAGCCATATAAATACTGTTAATACAACAAAAGGAACTAGAAAACCCCAAATAGAAAAATAGTTCTCATAATCGGCATCTATTTTCTTTTGAAGCGATTCGCCCTGTACATGTGTCCGAAACTTCTTTCCCATATGAACCTACTGTCTATGCGTCAACGCAATAATGTTCATTATCAATGCAAACGCAATAAAAGTCATTGATAAGTATATTCCTGAACTTGGAGTAACGGACATCATACCCATTGCATCTGTTGATAAATCCCTGCAAGTAAAATATCCAACCAAAAAGGTAATCCATATATACAGAATAGTTATTCCCGCCGACACAATTGCAAACACGGCTTTATTCATAAAACTGAAAACTGCAGCGATAATAGCAAATACAAATATTCCCGCCACCCATGGGGAGCCATCATAATGAGTTGATTTTGTTTTATATGAAGAATCAACCTCTCTTGCTATTTGGTCTAACGCTCCTACAGAAGAAGATCTTATATCCCCACCCACCATAATTTCATAGGCATTGAATTCTGCAATGCGTTAATCGGTTATGAATGGCGATTTGACCACCGAAGGGGAACTGTGTTTAAAATTTTAAACAAAGGGCGTCCTTTCAACACGAAAGTTCTACATCGCCCTTAAAAGCCGCCTTTTTATGCTTGTAGGCGGCAAGGAGTAAAAGATGAATAATGTGCTGAATAGCGGCTGTGTTGACATTTGGCTGGATGAAATCGTCCCCTGCCTCAAGGACACTGAAACCGGAGAAATCAAAGAGACCGTAGTGTTCAAAATTGAGAGCCGTTCATTTTTAAAAAAATTCACTGAAAACAATGGTTGGGGAATCAACTGGATTGATGTCCCTAACGATGTTGAAGTGTATGCTCTCGCCCTAAAAGAAAACAATGAAATCCAGGGACTTGTGGGCGTGAAAAAAAAACACAAGCGTAAAAGCTGCATATTTGCATTGGGGGTGTACCGCCCCCCAAAATAATAAGCATACATTCGGAAGCCAAAAATATAGTGGCGTGGGCGGTCATCTTTTTGCAATCGCTGTGGATAGATCCATGCAATGGGGATATGACGGCGTTATTTTCGGTTTTGCACTTAACAAAGAACTGTTAAATCACTATATTGAAGTGTTAGGATGCTCCCATATTGGAGCTCTTCATCCTTACCATTTTATGTTAGGGATAGCCGCAGCAAAAAGGTTATTGGAGACGTACACCTATGAATGGAACTAACGTAACAGAAGATGTTCTGGCTGATATACGAATTCCATTTTCGACTGTACCCAACCCGTACAAGGATGCTCCTCCTTGCAAATTAAACCTGTTGGAATTGGCCAGATATGCTCAACGCGTCGGTAAAAAGATCGACGAGTTGACCGCCGAAGAAATCCTGCAGTTCAAGCTGTAGTCAGCGCCCTACTCGAACTTGACTTCGGTATCTTTTTTCTTGGGGCGGACCACGACGGTTTCGGCAAGCTTGTCGTGCCACGCCTGCTTCTTGGGGTCAAATGCCACCCAGATGTATCCGAGGCATAGCGGGATTGCCGATAAGATGTAAGCGAAGTATCGCCCGATGCACTGCCCCACAGACGGAACCCCGCCCGTTTTGGCATCCACGACCTTGGCACGTATTGCCATTTTCCCCGGAGTCGCCTGCTTATAACGCCAAAACAGGATAACTGCGACTAGAGGGAATATTATTTACCTTGTTCCGAATATCCTGTCGCCGGCATCGCCGAGGCCCGGGCAAATGTAGGCGTCTTCTGGCGCCCGGAACCGACAACCGTTCCGTCCTTGAGCTGTTCCACCACAACAACGATAGAAGAGCCCATGGTGCTGAGGGTGGTACGAATCTGGATATCTGCCGAAGATTCCACCGGGGTGTTGCCCGTCTGGGCCACGGCAGAACGCAAGATAGACATGACCACCTAGGGGGCGTCGGTAGAAAATTCCGCACCGGAGGGCTCAAGAACCTGAACATTCTCGGCAAGGGCCATGGCGGCTACCGACAGGAGCAGTGCGAAAAATTTTTTCATAGCTATACCTCTATTCGGAGAAATATAAAAAAGCCCCGACGCGATGGCCGGGACACTAAAAAATAGATAAGGCTAAAATGGACTTCAGGTAAACGAACGCTATTTCGCGATAATTACGCGATTGGCGAAAAGTACTTTCTTGCCGTCATCAACCTGCACAAAGTAAATGCCCTTGGAGCGAACCAGTTCCCGCAATGGCACCGAGACAGAATGGCTGTAATGGCGGCCAAGGAGTTTCCTACCCGTCATGTCAAATACGTTAACGCGAGCGGATTTTCCGTCAAGCCGAAGTTCAAGATTTCCGTGTGCATAAATCACCGAGGACATGGCTCCCGCCTTGGCTGACGAAGCAATCCCAGTCTTACCTTCGGAACTGGAGGTTCCCATTTTCCAGTCACTGGGGACACGCACCGCTATGCCGCGGCCCGCCGTACTCATATATACCACGCCGTATGTATTCATGTCGCCCATCACGAATTCCCCGTTTGCGAGTCCTCCATATTCATGACCGTCATCGTTCACACGATTCCATGTTTTACCCTTGTCATCTGAGCCGAAAACCCCGAGCACGCCGTCAACTATGCCGAAAGCATAAATCGCAGGATACTCCTTTCCCGTTTTCGAGACGCCATAACCGACAGCCTCGCAATAGCCCATGCCAGATACATCGCTCCAAGTATTGCCCCCATCTGTCGAATGCTTGAGTGCCCCGCTTTTCGGATTTCCCTTGTCATCTCGGACTGCGACGGGAAGCCATAATTCACCTTCATAGCCGGGAATTGCACGGAACTTCTTGTCGTAGCTTGGCCCCGGTTCGCTCACCTTTGCAAAAGTGGCTCCCTGGTCCATACTCTTGTAGAAAACTCCCGTGACGTGGTTGTAGGCGTAGAACACATTCGGATTTTTTGCATCGCCAACCACAAAGGAGGAATTATCAATACCCGACACCTTCGTCCATGCGGAGTTCGCCTTACGGTATACCGCCGCACCGTCATTTCCCGGGACCCAGAGTGTCACCGCCCCATCGGCGGAAATTGCTGCCGTGCCACCTTTCAGCGACTCGTCCAAACTACCGTAGGTATCCACCGTCCATGTCTTTCCGCTATCCGTCGAGAACTGTACCGGATCGATAGGCACCGTATTGTAGGTATCCTCGTAACTGCGCGTATCCGTCACCTTTACAAGCTTGCCAGACATGGGAGCGTAGGCCAGACCCCAGGTGGAGCCCAGGGAAACGTTCTTGCCGCTCACATTCGTCTGGTGCCTGTGGGAGGGATACTTTGTAATGTCTTCGTGGACAAAACCGTCATAATCGGCAATTACCGTCACCAGGGGTCCCCCCGGAATACTCACCACCTCGTAGGGAACTGTTTCCTCTATGCCCTGTGCCGAGAATTTCCAGACCTGTCCCTGCACCGCCTCATCGCTTGAATAGTAATAGTCGGTCTCCTCGTCGTAGGTCCCTGCCGGAATCACCTCGTAGTCGCTCATATTCTCCGTACGGAAAATGCCGTTACCCGAACTCACGAAAACACGGTCATGGTTAAACGGATCCATCGCCACACTTCCAGACCAATGGATCGATCCGTTGTGCATCCAGCCTACACCGTTTTCATCCATCATCTTGACCGTCGGGTAATACCCGCCCTCCATCCAGTAATACTTGAAACTCGCCACCCAAGTTGCGCCACCATCGGTCGTATGGTAGATATTGCTCCCCCACTGGTCGCTCCAGGTGCCCTTGCCGTCATCGGTTTCCGAATACCAGAACTGGGGGCCGCGATAGCCTTCGGTAGTCACAATCATTTCATTAGGATCACTGGGGTTGATGGCGATGCCACCATAGGGCGCCAGGTACTCGTAATTTTCATAATCGGAATAGTCGGTCATATCGTACTTGGATGTACCTGTCGCCCCTTCGTCGATGTAATCTTCTGGAGAAATGTCGCTCCAGGTACCCGATTTTACATCGTACTTGAGGACCGCACCGCGACCGAAGCCATCCCAAATGGGACCCCAGCCTTCATCCCATCCCATAGAATGCGGGCCTGCACCATCAGCAAAGGTGACCGCTATAAACGAACCGTCCTTGGCTACAACTGCACGCTGCGGCATCAGGCGGACAATTCCCTTTCCCGCCGTCGAGCGAAGTGAATCGGGAATCGGCAGCGGTTTCCAGGAGGCACCCCCGTCAATTGAAGTGAACACGTTTTCGAAGGTCCCCCTGGCAGTAGTCCCTTCGCGAAGGAATCCGGCATATAGCACTTTGGAATTTCCAGGGGCGTATTGAACGAAGCTGAACCCGGAGCCGTTCCATGTCGTATCACTCCCCGCCGCATTGGTCCAGGCATCTACATGGCTCCAGCTTGTACCATTGTCCGTAGATTTCCACAGGCCCTTATTTCTGGAACCGTAAAACATAACCTTGGAATCATTCGGGTCAACTGCCAGGGCTTCGCCATTGCCGCGTCCCATTCCATTGCCATGCATGCCAAAACGCGTCACCTTGCCACCCTTGGTGCCATCCTCGTCCCAAGTGTAAAGGACTTCCCAGCTCTCGCCGTAATCCGAGGAACGTAAAAAAGCACTACGGCCACTGCTGAAATAGCTGGTCCCCGCCATCAAGTAAACAGTCCCCTTGGTCTTTGGGTCAACCGCCAAGGCCTCGACACCGAGCAGTCCCAGTTCCGAAAAGTCAACCCAGTCCATCATGGAGACCCAGCGGGATTCCGTATCGTCCCAGCGGTATGCCCCGCCTACATCGGTACGAGCATAAAAAACGCCCTTTTCAACATTTGAAGCGATGACAGCAGAAACAAAGCCGCCTCCGCCCATGCTCACGTTGCTCCAGTTGAATTCCGCTGATTTTTCAGCGGCGAGCGAACCCATAACCATGCAGAGACACAGCCCTGCCACACAAGATAATCTCTTTTCCATGCAACTCCCTTTTCCCCACCAACAAGATAATATTTTTTTGGGGACCGCCAACCCCCGTTTCTCCAGATATGCCACTTTTGCTATCACAAAGCCCCCCTTTCTGGCCAGCATAAAGCTCTTGTCATCTCGTTAGCAATACTTTCCCGATTGATACTACTAAATGAATAATTTCTTTGCTTTTAATCAATTATTCTTATATATAAACTAAAATTGCGGTAAAACACGCACATTCATGAAAAACGGCGCACCTGACCGGAACACTAAAAAAGCAGGGGTATGGTTGGACAGGCCCGTTAGCGACGTAAGCCGGCTGCCTTAAACACCGCCTCGTTCTGCGGGTTGGGGAGCGCAACCTTGGTAATCCAGTTGAATTCGGCGATGCCGGCAAGACCTACGCGGGCGCAAAGCTGGTCGCGGGCCACGTTGTAGGCATTCAGAATCTGGACCTTCTCGGAATCTTCGGCCTTGTCGATCTTTTCGGACCAGGTAACGCCCAGTTCCACCAGGGCGGCGCTGGCCTTGACATACTGCTTGGCCTTGGTTTCGTCGATGACAGGGCTGCTAGGAGACTGGAATTCATCCACCTTGACGATGGGAGCCGACTTTTCGGCGGCCACCTTGGCCTGAATGACTTCGGGAGTCACCTTTTCTTCTTGGTTACAGGCAACAAAAAAAGAGGCGGTAGCCAGAATTAAAATCGCTAGAATTTTTTTCGACATACGCGCCTCTTTTTTTTGTAATAGCGGTTCAGGGATTTGAACCCCGGACCAATGGATTATGATTCCAGTGCTCTACCGCTGAGCTAAACCGCCATTTTGAACCAAATTTAGAAAGAAATAATAAAAATTCAAGGCATTAGCGCAAATAAACTGCCGTTTCTACGAAATTTTCGCCAATTTCTATGGCCATCCACTCGGGGGCAGAGCTCTTGAGGATAAAGTTTGGGGCATAAGAGTCTATCTGCATCTGGGTGGAGGGGGCCACATGGACCTTCTGGCGGCCCATGTCCAACTCGAAATGGGAATGGTAGTGCCCGCAGAAAATGTGGGTCAGGTTCGGGATTTCGGCGAAAACTGCCTGGACCTCTTCCTTGTTTTTGAGGGAATACTTGGAATCCATGAACCGGTGACCGCAGAGGCAGGGCGGATGGTGCATAAACAGGAAAATTTCGCCCTGGATCTTGGCGGCTTCCGCTTTTAACCAGTCCAGCTGGTCCTTGGAAACAGTCCCGCAGGCGCTATCCAGGAAAAACAGCGTCTGGCCTGCAATTTCGTACTTGAAATAGCACTTTTCACCATGAATTTTGCCCTGCAGGTCAAAAAACTGGGCCATGGTGTCAAGACGGTCGTGGTTGCCGGGAATGACCAGCACGGGAACCTTAAGGTCTTTCACCTGCTCAAAGACAAAACGGTAAGCGCCGGGCTCCCCATCTTCGTTGGCCAGGTCACCGGACAATACCAACAGGTCCATATCCTCTATGGACTTGGAACGGAGGGCCTTCTGAAAATTGGCACGCACATCAATCCCCTGCACGAGGTTTTCGTCCTCGCCTATGTGGAGATCAGATATCTGCCCTATCTTCAACAACTTACAACCCATCTGGTGAAAAATATAGTCTTTACCTTGTCCCGCTGGCACCTATTTTCCACTTATTCTTTTTCAAATGTGATTAAAATCATTTTTGGCAACTGTTTTTAATGCCCATTCGTGATTTTTCTGTCAACAGAAGTTGAAAATTTTCTTTCAACAGTAATCAACATTGAAAAAAGTGGACTCGTTTTCAATCTTCAACATATTCAATATTCCATGTGAATATCGTATCTTGTTGAGGATTAAAAAATAGTACCTACCCTTCAACATTTCTTTCCACAATTCACAGTATCAGTATAATTATCTCTATATATAAATAAAAAGATAATACTGATATAGGTGTGGAATTATGCCTTTTCCTTAGGTTGGGCTGCAGGTGTAGAAGGAATGCCCATCTGGCAGTTACCCTGGAACATGGCACCTTCCTGGATAATGAGCTGCTTGGTTTTGATGTTCCCTACGAACTGGGAAGAACTTTCGAGAATCATCTTTTCGGAGCAGTCGATATTGCCCTTGATGGAGCCTGCAATCACGGCAGACTTGGTCTTGATTTCGCCTTCGATGTGGCCGCTCTTTTCGATAATGAGTTCGCCATCGATGCTGATGCTTCCGTTAACTACACCTGCCACGCGGACATCGCTCTTGCCGATGATGTCGCCCTTGATGGTAATGGTGTTGCTGATCTGGGTAATTTCCTGTTCTTTACCTGGCATGTTGTTTCTCCAATGAATTAAAAATTTTATTAGTCTATGAAATCTGACGGATTCAAATTGATTCCGTCCTTTGTAATTTCAAAATGCAAGTGGGCGCCGCTGGTATTGCCGGTGCTCCCGACTGTACCGATAATGTCGCCCTTGCTTACGGTATAACCCTTTCTCACGTTGATTGTCTTCAGGTGAGAATAGCTCGACCTGTAGCCGTTCTGGTGGTCAATGACAATGGTGTTTCCCAGTTCATCTTTTTGGCCTGCAAAGACCACGTTGCCAGCTCCCGATGCGAATACCGGGTTTCCGGCCTGTGCCGAAATATCTATGCCGAGATGGTTTTCTTCTTCGGAAAACTTCTTGCTTTCGATTCCAACCACGGGTAGAACACTGGGGATGTGTTCCAGCTTGATTTTTTCGGAAAGGGGCTGCCAGCCGTGGATACCTTCGTAGTCCACCTGGATTTTTTCGACGGGCGTATGGGCGAACTTGTTCTTGTCGATAATGCTGTTGATTTTTGCAGAATCGTTTTCCAAAAAAGTCTCGAAGATGTTCTGGATACGTTCTTCCAAAATCCACAGGGAATCTAAGCGGGAGAACATCTCTTCGTAGTTGTTGTCCTTCTTGACCAGCTGGGCGTTGGTCACCCGCATCTTTTCGTAGCTTGCCACGATGCGGTTGATTTTACCGAGGTGGTAGATGAACAATCCCAATACGAGAATGAACACGACCAGGGAAATCTTGATAAAGGCGAACCACCAGGTGCGAACCTTGAATTTTCTCACCTTCTCGGAATCTTCCGGGATTATCTGTATGGTGTAGTACTTGCCTTTCATAAGTTTCCTAGGCGTTTTCCATGAGTTGCTGGATACGGTTCAGGTCGTCCATGGAATAATAGTTAATTACGATGGTTCCCTTGGCTTCGGAACCTGCGCTGGGGTTGATTGCCACCTTGGTGCCGAAATAGGTTTCCAGCTTGGACTCGAACTGTTTCATGTCGGCACTGAGTTCCGGCTTCGGCTTGGGCGGATTTGCAGATGCCGCAGGACTTGCTGCAGACTTTTCTTTTTCTCCGGTTTCCTGTTTTTCGTCTTTAGTCGGGTCAATTTCTTCGCCTCTGGAAATTGCCTCGATCTGGCGGACGTTCAGGCCTTCGTCGATGATTCTCTTTGCAAGGGCTTCTACGTTGGCAATCTTGTCGCTGCAGAGGGCGCGGGCCGCTCCGGAAGAGAGCTTGCCTTCTTGGATCCAGTACTGCACCTGATCCGGGAGTTTCAGCAGTCGGAGCGCGTTGGTGATGGCGGAACGGGACTTGCCTACCGCCTTTGCCAGGTCTTCGTGAGTGTAGTTGTGGTTGTCGATGAGCTGCTGGTAGGACTGCGCCGTCTCGATGGGGTTCAGGTCCACGCGCTGGATATTTTCGATAAGCGCCCATTCGGCCATGGCCTTGTCGCCCACGTCGCTGAACACCTGGGCCTTGATGGTCTTGAGGCCTGCAAGCCGGCTTGCGCGGGTACGGCGTTCACCGCTGATAATCTGGTAGCGGCCGTTTACGCTCCGCACGTTGATGGGAGTCAGAAGCCCGTGGGTCTTGATAGTCTCGGCCAGTTCCGAAAGTTCGTCGTCGCTGAAAAACTTGCGGGGCTGGAACGGGTTCGGGTCGATAAGGTCCAGCTGGATTTCTACGACCTGCTGGCCATTGGAAGGTGCGCCCTGGGGGGCGTTGGCAGAAAAATTCTTATTAGCGTCATGGTCCTTGAGGATATCAGAAAGACCGCGTCCAAGTGCAAAAGATTTCTTTCCCATTGTTAGGTATTAGGTGGTAGAGGTTGGGGGTTAGGATTTAGGGGCTAGGATCTAGGGGTTAGGATCTTGGGAAGTGTGGGGTGTGGAATGTGAGGTGTGTATTCATAACTCAATACTCACAACTCAATACTCATCACTCACAACTCATAACTCAGAACTACTTCCCCTTATTCAGGATTTCCTCGGCGAGTTTCATGTAGGACTGGGAACCGGGACTCCGTACGTCGTACAGAATGACCGGCTTTCCGTGGGAGGGTGCCTCGCTGAGGCGCACATTACGCGGGATGACCGTCTGGAAAACGGTGTCGGCCAGGTTCTCGCGAACTTCGTCGGCCACCTGCTTCGAGAGGTTGTTGTTGGCGAACATGGTGAGGAGCGCCCCTTCGATTTTCAGGTTTCCGTTCAGGTTTTTCTGGACTTCGCGGATGGTGTTGAACAGCTCCGTCACGCCGTGGAGGGCGTAGTATTCGCACTGGATAGGAATCAGCACGCTCTTTGCGGCGGTGAGCACGTTGATGGTGAGCAGGTTCAGGCTCGGGGGCGCATCGATGATGATGAATTCGAAGGCCTGGTCCAGAACTTTCATGACACGTTCCAGACGGTGTTCGCGGCTCATGGCGTTCACCAGTTCGATTTCCATGACGGCAAGGTCCGGCCCCGAAGTGATGATCTTCAAGAAGTCGAGCCTCGTGTTCATGATGGCGGGCTTGATGTTATCGTAGGTGACATTGTCCGGATTTTCGGCCAGTTCCAGCACCTCGTGGATGTCCATCTCCTGGGATTCGTTGTAGCCGAAACCCTGGGACGCGTTCCCCTGGGGGTCCATGTCGATAAGGAGAGTCTTTTTCTCCAGGGCGGCAAAACTGGCAGCCAGGTTCACGGCGGTAGTGGTCTTGCCCACGCCGCCTTTCTGGTTGCATATCGCTATCACTTTACTCATTCGTTACCTCGAGTGACTAAGGCGTAAACTTGTTCTTCGTTAGGTAGTGTATATTTGTGCAGTATAATCGCAGGGTCGCTTTCCAGCTGGGCTACGTTGTTGTAGCTCTTGAGGGTGAGGAACTTTCCACCCTTCTTGAGGGCGGGCCTCGCGCGTTCCCAGTCGTTTTCGAAAGTGGAAAGGGCCCGGCAGCTGATAAAGTCCAGGTCGGTTAGGCCGGAGGTCTCGAAACGCTTGCCCACTACGGTCAGGTTCTTGAGACCTAGTTTTTCTTTGGCCATCTGCATGAACTGCACACGCATGTTCCGGGGTTCTACGGCATAGAACTGGACTTGGGGCATTACGATGGCAAGGGGGAAAACCGGACAGCCAGCTCCGGCTCCCATGTCGGCCCATTTGAGTTTTGAGTTCTGAGTTTTGAGTAATGGGTTTTTATATTCATTTTTACCCACAACTGACAACTCATGACTCATTACTAAGTATGGAACCAGCGAATCTGCAATGTGCCTGCTCAAAAATTTTTCGGAATCCTTTGCCGAAATCAGGTTGCCGAACTGCTTGGTTTCTACCACCAGGTCGGCATAGTCGTACAGCTTGCCGAGAGTTTCTCCGGGCAATTCAACACCATTTTCTCTTAGGAATTGGTTCAAAAGGTTCTGCTGTTCGATGTTGTTTCTATAACTCAAAAGACCCTGATTCGTTATCCCCGCTGGTCCCATCGGCCTTTGGCCTCCAGGATGACAGGGAATATCCTATTGCTCCACGTGAAACATTATATTAGTCAACAATTTAGCATTACTAAATCACAATCACAACGAAAAATGGGCCTTGAACCCTTATTTTTTAAAAATATCCGTGAATAAATTTTTGATAAATGTGAATTTTTTGTGGATAGAGGTAAGGGTCTAGGGTTTAGGATCTAGGGGCTAGCATATGTTTCACGTGAAACGTTTGCAAACCGAGGAAACGGCGATAAACTTGTTTATCGACATTTCCGAGGTGCAGCAAGTTGCGATTGCTTTCTTATTGCCCTACATTCTGGTGCAATCGCCAACACGTTCAAATATTTCTGAGCTTCCGGATGTCATCCCGGCGGATGCCGGGATAGGCTCAAGGCTGGGGTGACATGCCTTGCATACCTTATAACTAATCTCGCATCTCCGTCCCTGGATCCTTCGCTGTCGCTCAGGATGACGATGAGACTTCTTGTCCCCATCAAACCCCACGCCCCGAACCTCGCATTCCACATTTCCCCAGATCCTAGCCCCTAGATCCTAGTCTCTAAAACTTCAAGCGGATCCCCGACCATGTCGGGGATGACAACATTTAAGACCCACCCCCGAACCTCGCATTCCACACTTCTCTAGATCCTACCCCCTAGATCCTAGATCCTAACCCCTAACACCTAACACCCGCGTTAGGGACAGTGACCCGTAGGGCCGAGACCCGGCAAAAGTCATGCCGGTGGTTGAACATTTTTTTTGCTGGGGCTCGGGGAGCGAAGCGAGTATGGCCCGACCCCTCTCCTTCGGGGTGGTCCGTGGTTCGAGGGGGAACGCCCAACACTATATTATGATAGGTGGCGATTTTTTTTGCGGACATTTTTATAAGAAATAAAGAAGAGAAGCGTGCGAGGGGATAATTCTAAATTGAGATTGTCGTACTTTTGGAGGTTTGAGGTGCAGAAGTTTTCCCAGAGTTATTATGTGACTGGCCACGATATGGATTTGAGCTACCGGATGGTTCCCATGTCGGCCTTGGCCTATTTCGAGGATTGTTTTGCCCGTTATGCGGCGAGCAAGTTTCTTGCCGCTTTCGATATCGTGGACAGAGGCTTGTACTGGATTATTTCTGAAATAGATATCCGTTTCGAGGGCGACCTTCCCTTCTGGTCCGAAAGTTTCCAGGTGGACCTGTGGATTTCGGAAAAGTCCAGAATCAAGATTTTTTGCGACTTTACCATGAGCTATCGCGGAAAGGTTTTTGCCAGGGGAAACAGTTGCTGGGTGGTGATGGACAAGAACCGTCATCGTCCATATTCCACGGCCCTGCTTGACGGCAAGATGGATGTGATTGAAGAATTGGCTGTGGGCCCCCATGAAAAGTTCGGATGGAACGATTCTGGAAATGTACTGCATACGCTGACCCATCAGGTGAATATGGGCGACATCGATTTCAACCGTCATGTGAACAATAGGACTTATTTAAACTTGGCGGTGGCATGTCATTCGGAAACCTTTGGGTTTGACAATACCATCAAGTCCATTAAGGTCCGGTTCATGCAGGAGTGTTTTATGGGCGATACCCTGGTCTGTACGGAATATGGTCTTGGGGATAACGTTTGCAGTTACAAGTTGGAGAAAGGGGACGCTACGGTCTGTAATATCATCCTGGAGTGGGAGGCTTTGGGAGAAAAACAGACCGCTATCGAGGAGTATCCCCTGGCCGTCCGTGAGTAATGTTTCACGTGAAACGTTTGCAAACCGAGGAAACGGCGATAAATTTATTTATCGACATTTCCGAGGTGCAGCAAGTTGCGATTGTTTCCTTATTGCCCTACATTCTGGTGCAATCGCCAACGTCCGCAGAATGTCATCCCGGCGGATGCCGGGATAGCACGAGGGGGCAAGAAGTTGACCCCGGCACCAGGTCGAGGATGACAACATTTAAGACCCGCAACTCACAACTCACCACTCATAACTCACTACTCAAAACTTTTATATATTTTCTTTCAGAGGTCCAACATGATCGAGATTGAAATTATCCGGGGCGACATCACGAAGCTGCAAGTCGATGCCATCGTGAATGCGGCGAACTGTTCGCTGCTGGGTGGCGGTGGTGTGGACGGTGCCATCCACCGGGCGGCTGGCCCGGAACTTTTGGGGGCGTGCATCCCCCTGAACGGCTGCGAGACGGGCAAGGCGAAAATCACTCCGGGGTTCAAGCTTCCGGCCAAGTTCGTCATCCATACTCCGGGGCCCATCTATCGGGACGGCCTGCACGGCGAACCCGAACTTCTGGAATCCTGCTACAGGAGCTGCCTCGACCTGGCCGAGGAGAACGGTTGCCAGACGGTCGCCTTCCCTGCTATTTCCACCGGTGTTTACGATTACCCCTGGGAGGCGGCCACCAAGATTGCCGTGAAAACGGTTCGAAATTACCCGGCTAAAAATGTCAAGAAAGTCATCTTCTGCTGCTTCAGCGAGGAGATGGAACGAATATATAAGGAGGAGTTCATCGGGAATTAGTTGTGAGTTATCAGTAGTCAGTTATCAGTATATAATTTGGCGCCAAAGGCGCGAATATAAGAACTCACAACTCATAACTGAAAACTCATTACTAATCTTTCGCCCCACACACCCTACCCCCTAAATCCTAACCCCTAACCCCTAACCCCTAAACAAAACTATGGAAGAAGTCGTAAAATTTCTCAAGGATGCCGGCGCCTACTTTTTGGCGACGGTAGATAATGATCAGCCCCGCGTTCGCCCGTTCGGAACCGCCAACATTTTCGAGGGCAAACTCTATATCCAGACGGGCAAGTCCAAGGACTGCTCCAAGCAGATCCAGAAAAACGGCAAGGTGGAAATCTGTGCCATGGACAAGACCGGTTCTAAGTGGGTCCGCGTTGCCGGTACCCTGGTCCGCGACGACCGTCGTGAACCGAAGGTGGACATGCTGGAACACTACCCGGAACTCAAGTCCATGTATTCCCCCGACGACGACAATACCGAGACCCTCTACTTCAAGGATGCGACTGCCACGTTTTACAGTTTTACGGAAGCACCTCGCACCGTGAAATTTTAAGTTTGGATTTTTCTAGATTCCGCGTTCCAATTTTTTTGCGGATAATTGCCTGGAAAATGACTCGGAATGTTGATAAAATTTCTAAACAAAATATAAACAATAATGTCTAGCCAATTGGTTAGACATTTATTTTTGTGGATAGAATATGAATAATATCCCACAGGTTTTCCACAAATGGGGATAATTTGACTGCCAAAACAAATGTTTCACGTGAAACAAATATGGATTTTGTGAATAATCTGTTTGAATTGGAAATTAACCCGTAAAATGCCGTCACAATTAAATAACACATAATTAACAATATATAAACACACGACAAGGCGGGCAAAGACCAAGAAAAATGACTCGATGATGCCTTGTTGATAGATTTTATCCTTCTATATTTGTGCCCGTAGGCCTCCGATGAAGCTTTTTTTGACAAGAATTTTGCCGCTCCTGATCCTGGCGTGCTCTGTTTTTTCGGCTCCTGCCAGTGCCGAACCGCAGGACACCGACGAGCCGGCCGTCTCGAAATTCCGGGAGCGGATTTCGCTCCGCTTCTTGTGCGACTACAACTTCATGATGATCAAGAACACCGCCTACGGTGACGAGCCCCTCTCGTCTAACCGGCCCGTGGACGTAGGTATCGGGTTTGGTTACGACAGCCTGTTTACCCTGTTCGGTTCACCTTGGGACGTTTCTTTTGACTTCAAGTACGGTCTCCCCTTTACCACCGGTAGTGGCCATTCCGACTCCAAGTCCTTCGAGACAGGCCTGGACCTTTTTCCGGGGGACTGGTGGCTTAATGCAAATCTCCGTTATTACAGCGGTTTTACACAGAATCTTGAAGACAGCGACGACGACACCTTTATAGACCTGACTGTAGTGGACATGTATTTCTCCATGCTCTGGATGGCGACGGCCAGGGGAAAGTTCACCCCCAGGAGCGCCTACTTTTTGGACCGTCGGCAGAAAAGTTCGGCGGGGAGCCTGATTGTCGGAGGGCGCCTGCAGCGGAACGGGGCCGAGGACAACGACGGGGTCCTGCAGTACGAGAACGACGAGTATTATCTGATTACCCTTTGGGGCGATGTGGGCTATACCTACAGCTGGATATTCAGGGGCGGTTATTTCTGCAACCTCTGGGGGGTGGTCGGGATAGCTTATGGTCGTGAATACGCAGAAGACAACAATGTTCTGCTCCCGGAATTCGACGGGAAGTTTGCGTTCGGATACATCGGCGAGAAATGGTCCTGGAATATCGTGCTCAAGGCGGATTATTCGATGATGTTCTACGACAAGTACAGGGAGGAGAAATTCGTGTCCGCTTTTGATATTCTCGTAGTGCGCAGGTTCTAAAAATTTTATATTTCTAGCACCCAATACATCAACTTTAACATCAAGGCGTAATTATGTCTGATCGTTTTATCGTGACCGGTAACTTCACCGACGACCCGTTCGCCATCGACATGGCCCAATACATCGGTCTTCGTGAAGATATTTCCGACGTGGTCTCCCTGAAGACCTTCGCAAACTCCGAATTCTGCCCCCGCTACGGCCTGGACGTGGACGATATGGAACATATCGGTCGCCGCCTGGAAGGCAAGATTGTCTTGATTTGCTCGGTCTCGAACCACGAACGCAGCCGTAACGATTACGCCATGCGTAACTGCATTCTGGCCCGTGCCGCCAAGGACAACGGAGCCGAACAGGTTGTCTTGGTCGAACCGGACCTGTTCTACAGCGCCCAGGATCGCGGCCCCCACCGCGTAGGCGAACTGGAAAAGGACCGCCCGGATATTGACCTCAAGAAATTTGACGGACAGGCTTTCACCAGCCTCCTGTATGCCCAGCTCCTCAAGACTTCTGGCGTAGATGCCGTGGTGACGGTGCACAACCACAGCGTGAAGGTGCAGAACCTTTTTGCCGACATTTTCGGCAAGGATAATTTCCACAATTTGATTCCCACGGACGCTTACGCCCACTACATCAAGAACAGCAACTTTGTGCAGACCGGCAAGGACGGCAACAACCTGGTGATTGTCTCTCCGGACAAGGGCGCACGCCCCTTCATGAACGCTGTCTACGAGGCCCTGGACCTGCCCGAATGCAAGCGCGTGGTGATGGACAAGGTCCGTACCGGCGAACGTGAAATCAGCATGACTTTCAACCCGGAACTTTCCGACATCAGCATCGAAGAAATCGAAGGCAAGGACGTGATCGTGTTCGACGACATGGTCCGCACCGGTACAACGATCGTGCAGTGCTGCGAACACATCAAGAAGGGAAATCCCAATCGCGTGTGCTTCGGCGTGACCCACTTCCACACGAGCCCCGAGGCCCGCGAAAAGCTGAACAGTCCGGCCATCGACGAAATCCTTACCACGTCTACGCTGCCCGACATCATGAACCGCGACTGCCAGGGCCGCCTCCGCAAGAAGCTCACCGTGATGAAGCTCGGCAAGTGGATTGCCCGCCACGTGATGCAGATGTACGGTCTGGACGACGGACGTTTCGAGAAGGACTTCTACAAGATCGACATGTCCTCCAAGAACCCCCGTTGGCCGCCCCAGTTCTTTTAATCCATTCAACGGCTCATAGGTATTTATGTCCGCAAAAGTAACCAGCAGCGATAAAGTCGAGGATCTGTTCCCGGATACCCCTATCCGGAAAATCATCACGCCCATGGAACGCCTGATGAAGGTGGAAACCACGGGCGGTATCGTCCTTATCATCATGACGGTTGCGGCACTTTTGTGGGCGAACCTGAGTCCGGAGAGTTACCATCACGTTTGGCACTTGCCCTTTGCCCTGACTATCGGCAGTTGGGTAGGCGCTGCGGACTTGCACTGGTTCATCAACGATGCGCTGATGACCATCTTCTTCTTCAACATCGGTCTCGAGGTGAAGGGGGAGATTGCCTACGGTGAACTCCACGACCCGAAGGCGGCGAGCCTGCCCATCATTGCTGCGGCGGGCGGTATGTTGTTCCCCGCGTTGATTTACCTGGCTCTTTGCCCTGCAGGTGCCGGACACGGATGGGGAATCCCGACGGCTACCGATATCGCCTTCGTGGTAGGCTGTATGGCCATTCTCGGCAAGAAGGTGCCCCATGCTTTGCGCGTGATGATTTTGACTCTCGCTATTGCCGACGATATCGGCGCTATCCTTGTGATTGCTATCGGTTACCCCAGCGGTGACGGTATCAATTTTGCGGCCCTGGGCATGGGCTTTGCCCTGTTGGCCCTAATCAACGTGTTCTTCCGCATTGGGGTCCGCAACATGCTACTGTTTGTCGTAATCGGCGTTGCGGTCTGGGCATTCTTTGTCAAGAGCGGCGTGCACCCGACCATCGCGGGTGTGCTGCTAGGGCTTTCTGTGCCGGCGAAGGCGGTGCTTGCCAAGGGCAAGCTGGCCCAGTTTGCCGGGAGCATTGGCGGCAAGCTTTCTGGCGAAACGAAGGACCGTAATGAGCAATACGAAGTATTTACCATGCTCAGGCGTGGCGCCCGCGAAAGCATTCCCATGCAGGAGCGCTTGTTCAAGCCCCTGGTGCCCTGGGTGAACTTCTTTATCATGCCGTTGTTCGCCTTGAGCAACGCCGGCGTAGAAATCAAGCTGGGTGGTGTAGAAGTCCCCGTGATGGGTGCGGTGGCCTTGGCCCTCGTGTTCGGCAAGCCCATCGGTATTTTCCTGTTCAGCCTGCTCTCCGTAAAGATTGGCATTTCCAAGCGGCCCAGCTACTCCTGGAAGATTCTGTGGGGTGGCGGTATGCTGGCGGGTATCGGCTTTACCATGGCGCTCTTTGTGGCAGGCCTTGCCTTTGATGTGGGCGACCGTCAGGATTCCGCAAAGCTTGGCATTTTGCTGGGCAGCTTCAGTGCGGCGATTCTTGGCACCATCTACATGAGCCTTGTCTCCAAGCCCCATCACGGCGAAGAATCTGCAGAAGAAACGGCCAAACAGGAATAATCGGGATTATTCGCAGTCCAGGCAGGTCCATTCGACTACGCCGTCGCAGTCGCCGTTTTCAACTAGCCGTTTGCACGAATAGCTTTCGATGTCGATAAGGAACCCGAGCTGGCCTGCATTCTGGGTGCAGCATCCGTCGCAATCGCTGTCGGCGCACTTGTCATAAACCACGGCATCGATGGTGCGCCCGTTCTGGCGTAATCTGAATGTCTTGAGCTTGTACTTGTCCCAGTCCTTTTCGTGGATGGATATGATATTGTGCTGGCTGACCCATTCTTCGGTCTGCTGGCCGCTGATACCTGCAAAGTAGCCCGCCCACTGGCAGCCGTTGTATTTGACACACTCTTCGCTACCGGGGTCGGGCCACGAGATGTACCAGGTGAGGTTTGCCTTGTTCCAGACGGTGTCGGATGCTGCTTCGGTACCGCTGCTTGTGGCTGATGCGCTAGAGCCTGATTCCGTAAGGGCATTACTATCACTACTGGTGGTGACTGCGCCGGAACTTGATTCTGGTGTCTCGATTGAATTGCTAGAGTTGTCGCCACTGCAGGCCATAAGTGATGCGGTCATTACCGCAACAGCAAATGGAATCGTTACAAGGATCTTGCTGTGCATAAAATTTTTCCCAAACACATCGCCCTCCTTAAAGCGTTTTACCGTCGCTGAAGGCGTTCCCTACACGACGTTCCATCACGTAGTAGCCGTGGCCAGCAGAATCGTAGCAAACAGGGGCGAGTTTTTCGACGGAAAGCTTGCCGTTTTCGTCGAGCACTGAATCATCGGCAGTCACGTTTACGATTTCTCCAAGAAGAAGTTCCGACTTTTCGTCGTAACTCAGGAGCTTGCATTCCAGGGCGAGAGGGAGTTCCGCAATTAGCGGGGCGTCTACGTTATCACTCTTGATGGCGGTGAGTCCCGTTTTTGCGAATTTGTCGGCAACCTTGTTGCCGGAAGTCACGCCCAGGTAATCAATGGCCTTGATATTCTTTTCGTTGGCCATGCTCACCGTAAAGGCCTTGCGCTCAAGGATGTTCTGCATGGTCTTGTGGCTGTGCGCAACGTAAATTGCCACCTGGTTGGTGTCGCTTACGCTACCCCAGGCCGCCACCATGGCATTGGGAGTGCCGTCTTCGTTGTAGGTGGCAATAACCAGCGTGGGTTGGGGGTAAAGGTAGGTCTTGATTCCGAGATTTTTGCGCATGTTTGGCTCCTTTTTCATTAAAGATAATCAAAAAGGACGTGCACGACGTGAAACTCCAGATTTTGGAGTCTGCTGTGAAGGATGCCCGCTAAAAAACCGGAGATACTGTCGAAACGGTATGGTACCTGGAGTAGGGGAGTTTTTCATATATTTTATCCGGCTAAAAAAGGAGTTTCGCAATGCCGGAACAAGTCTTGACGCGTGAATCGCTGGTAGAGTTTTTCGGGGAAGGTGAATTCAAAAAATTGTGCAATCACGAGGCGGGCCACGCGCTTGTCGCGTTTTTGTTCAAGCGCCCGCTGGATTACGTGAAGATGAACAATTCCAGGGAGCAGCCGGGCACCACGCATATTGCGGGTTCGGAACTCGAAGGCGATGCGCATATTGCCATGGCGGGGCACATCGCGGAATTCCTGATGCGCAAGGATTTCAAGTGCGATCTCGATACCATCATGAAGGAACTGCCCATGGAACTCTACAAGAGCGATCCGGATTACCAGAAGTTCCAGGCGGCGTGCTACTATTTTCAGCTGGCCGAGACGAAGGTGGTCGAGCAGGATTACAACATCCTGATGGCCTGCCAGACGCAGCTCTGCAAGATAGCGCAGGCCCTGAACGAGCGGGCCTACCTGAGCCGCGCCGATATCGAGGCTATTTTCAAATAATTTGTACCCAATTGCTCCAAAATAGTGTATATTAAAAATACCTGTTTGAGGTGTATATGGGAGCAAAGTTTTTATTGACATTGTGGTTCGCCTTGACGGCAGCCCAGGCATTTGGCGCCGTTTACTACGTGGCCACCGACGGCAGCGACAACAACGCGGGTACAAAGGCGAAACCATTCGCGACCCTCAACAAGGCGAACAACGTGGTGCATGCGGGCGATACCGTATGGATTCGCGGTGGTGTGTACGAACTGACGACTACGGTTTTTTTCTCGCGGTACAATATGACGGCGGCAATTCTCCTTACCACGAGCGGCGAGAGCGACGACAACCGCATTCATTACTTGGCCTACCCGGGCGAGCGTCCGATTTTTGATGGGGCTAACCTTCCAGTGGGAAGTGGTATAAAAGAAAGCGACGGAACTCCCGAAGGAGCGATGTACACGTCACCTATCGTGATTTCGGCAAAGTATTTGCACCTGAAGGGTTTCGATGTTCGCAATACGCCCATGAAGCACAACTCGAACTCTGGCGTATTCCTCTACGCGAGCAAGCACATCTTTTTGGAGCAGATTGATAGCCACCATAATGCAGGTCCCGGATTCTTTGCCAATGACGGTGTGCCAGACGGCGGTGGGCATATCTTCTTGAACTGCGACGCCCACGACAACTACGACCCCTTGGGCTGGCAGGGCGATGGCGAAAATGCCGACGGCTTTGGTGCGCACTACCAGGAACCCGGCCAGGGCGATACCACCAAGTTCATCGGGTGTCGTGCCTGGTGGAACAGCGATGACGGTTTTGACTTCATCAACCAGGAATTCCCCGTAGTTTTGGAGAACTGCTACGCCATGGGGAACGGCTACAGCAATTACGGACTTGGCAAGCCGAAGCAAGGCAACGGGCACGGCATCAAGATGGGCGAGAGCACCCTCGGCGGCGGGCGGCATATCATCAAGTTCTGCGCCGCCTGGAAGAACAAGGCTACTGGCTTTTACGCGAATTACACCAGCGTGGGCAGCAAGTGGCTCAACAACACATCGTACATGAACGAGGAACGCGAATTCGCCATGGCATCGACGCTCTACGATTCGAGGGGGGAACGCATTGCCGATATTGCGCCGCTCACCGGCGACAACGCCCACGTGCTCAAGAACAACATCGCCTTCCCGAACAGGAATTCTCAAATTGGGGAATGCTGGGAGTATATACCGAATCAAAATATCAACCATTATGTGGAATGCCCCGCCGGCGAGAATAACACCTGGAACCTGAATCTTGATTTGACAGAATACGATTTCGTGAGTCTTGACGATCCCAGCATGACCGTGACCGGCAAGGACCTTTCGACGATTCCGGGAATTTTGGGCCCCCGCAATGCTGACGGAAGCATACCAAATGTGGGTTTCTTGAAACTCAAGGAGGGAAGCCGCGCCATCGACAAGGGCGAAGATTTGGGATTCCCGTTTGCAGGGGAAGCGCCTGACCTCGGAGCGTTTGAATACGGAATGAGCTCGTCACGTCATTCCGGGCTTGACCCGGAATCTAGCAGTTCCGCGGAAAGCGCTGCCTCCATCGCCATGCCCCGCAACGGCCATTTGCCTGCATTACGCAATGCACGTGGTGCCGCGCTTGTTTTCGACCTGCAGGGCCGTTACCTTGGAACCTTGCAGTTTGAACAAATTAATAGTAGCGACTTCGCCGACCGCGACAAATCACTCGCCGAAACCCTCCGCACAAAATTCAGAAACCCTGGCACCTATATAGTGCGCTCCGGCAGTGAAATCCGGAAAGTGCAGGTGAGCCCTTAGCCAAACTTAAATATCTTGATAAAAATGTGTTAAAACTACACTTTTATCAAGATATTTTTGCGATTTTGTCTCATTTTTATATATAAAATTTAGCCGAAAAAAATTCTATATTCCCTCTAGTACCAACTTACGGAGACTGGATGCTGTTTAGCAAATCTTGGTTCATTGTCTAGGGCCTTGGGAGACATTCCTTGGGCCGTCTTCCAAGGCGATTTTTATGCCCGTCATAAAAATTCAACCTGGAGATAAACAATGAAAAATTACACCATCCGCACGGAACAACCGCGCGACTTTAAGACCGTCGAAAACCTTACCCGCGAAGCCTTCTGGAACGTGTACCGTCCCGGATGCACCGAGCATTACGTGCTGCACTGCTACAGGAGCGAACCCGACTTTGTACCGGAACTCTCGCTCGTGCTGGAAGTGGACGGCGAAATCATCGGGCACGTGATGTACGCGTGGTCGCACATCGACGCCGACGACGGACGCAAAATCCGCATGATGACCTTCGGGCCCATCAGCATCCGCCCCGACTATAAGCGCAAGGGATACGGGAAAACATTGCTCGACCATTCCATGCGAATTGCCGCCGAGATGGGCGCGGGCTGCCTCCTGATTTGCGGGAACATCGCGTTCTACGGCAAGAGCGGCTTTGTGGTCGCGAGCACCAGGGGAATCCGCTATGCCGACGACCCCGAAAGCGACGCGCCTTACTTCCTCTGCAAGGAACTGCAGGAAGGGTTCCTCGACGGAATCACCGGCAGTTACCGCGACCCCGAACCGTACTTTGTCGCCATGCGCAACCCCGAGGCATTCGAGAAGTACGACGCGGAATTCCCGCCGAAGGAAAAGCTCGTGCTGCCCGGACAGTTAGGGTAAAACGAAGGGCGTAGGGGGAGGGGAAAGCCTTCCCCTCGCTCCTGCCACATGTCATCCCCGCCTCCGAGCGGGGATCTCCATGCGTCATCCGCTACCCCTTCTAGCGGGGACACCCCGCAACGCCCCGAAGCATTTGAAAAATACAATGCGAATTTTCCCACTCTTTTCGTAAATTCAAATTAGCGCTTATCCCCATAATAGTTTATATTCCTTTATGTGCCGCACAATGCGGTGTTTGATTTTTATATGGAACAGTGCTTTTTTAATAATATGACGGAGAAGGTCGTGGATGATCTTCGTAAAACGGTCGTTCCCGGTTCTAGGCTTTCGATTGCCGCAGCAAGCTTTTCCCTATATGCTTTCGAGACTTTGAAGGATGAACTCTGGAAGATTGATTCTTTGCGGTTTATTTTTACTTCAAGGACATTTGTCAAGAAACAGGTTTCAAAAGAAAGTAGAGAATTTGACATCTCCCGTAACGCACGAGAACAAGCACTCAACGATGAACAGTCTGCCCGCGAGCGTTCACTGTTCGGTAGCGAATTTGAATTGAAGTTGCGCAACCAGCTGAACCAGAAAGCGATTGCGGTGGAGTGCGCTGAGTGGATTCGCCAGAAGGTAAAATTCCGGACGAACATAACCGACTTGAACTATCAGACGTTTATGCATGTAAAGCAGCCCGATGATGACGCGCTTTATACGCCGTTCAACGAGTTTTCGGCGGTGGGCCTTGGTGTAGAAAAAGGCAACAATATTTCGAATTTTAGCATGAGGGTTTCGGCGCCTCTTTCCAATGACTATATCAACAAGTTTAATGAATGCTGGTTTGATGAATCGCAGTTTGAAGAAGTGACCCAGGCGGTCATGGATAGCATTGCTACGGTCTATAAAGAAAATTCTCCCGACTTCATTTACTTTGTAACGCTCTATAATATTTTCCATGAATTCTTGAACGACATCAGCGAAGATGTTTTGCCGAATTCGGCGACGGGTTTTAAGGAAAGCGCTATTTGGCAAAAGCTTTACAACTTCCAGAAAGATGCAGCCCTTGCCATCATCAACAAATTGGAAAAATACAATGGTTGCATTCTCGCCGACAGCGTGGGTCTCGGTAAAACCTTCACTGCGCTTGCGGTGGTCAAGTATTACGAAAACCGCAACAAGAATGTGTTGGTGCTTTGCCCCAAGAAGTTGAACAACAACTGGATGACCTTCAAGAATAACCAGACGAACAATCCGCTTGTTACGGACCGTTTTCGTTATGACGTGCTGTACCATTCGGATTTGTCGCGTGATTCGGGGAGCACGAATGGCCTTGACTTGAGCCGCATTATTTGGAGCAACTACGACCTTGTGGTGATTGATGAATCCCATAATTTCCGCAATGGCGGTACGGCCACAGGCGAGGATTTTTCTGTCGATGAATTTGACGATGATATCGACCGCAAGGAAAACCGCTACCAGCGCTTATTGAATCAGGTCATTCGCAAGGGCGTAAAGACGAAGGTGCTGATGCTTTCGGCAACGCCGGTGAATAATCGCTTCAACGATTTGAAGAACCAGTTGCGCTTGGCTTACGAAGATGATTCGGAAAAGATGGACTCTCTGCTGAACCTGAGCAACGGCATTGATTCCATTTTTAAACAGGCGCAGAGTGCCTACAATGCATGGGTTAAGCTCCCTGCCTCTCAGCGAACTACGCAGGCGTTGCTTGAAACTTTGGATTTTGACTTTTTTGAATTGCTTGATTCGGTGACGATTGCACGTTCCCGCAAGCATATCGAAAAATTCTACGATATCAATGAAGTGGGTAAGTTCCCAGAACGCCTGCCGCCCATTTCGGAATCTCCCGACTTGACCGACGTGGCGGGAATTTCGTTCGATAGCATTTATCTGCTGTTGAGCCAGTTGCAAATGAGCGTGTATAGTCCGGCGCGATTTGTGCATCCGAGCCGTATCGAGGGCTATATCGACAGTTCCGAAGAAAAGGAATTGTTGCTTGGCCGCGAAATGGGCATTCGGAAACTCATGAGCATCAACATGCTCAAGCGCCTGGAAAGTTCCGTCTATTCGTTCAAGCTGACATTGGACCGTTATCACGAATTGGTTCAAAAAACAGTTGACAAGATTGAGAACTACAAGAGATGTGTTGATGCTGGCAACGCGATTGCGGATGCAGATGTTATTTACGATATCGATAGCGCGGCCCTGGAAGATGACGAATTTACCGTCGGCAAGGATGTGCACTTCAATTTGGCCGATATGGATTACATTGGTTGGCTGAACGAACTCCGCCAAGAATTGGGCGTACTTGCACAGTTGCAAAAGATAGCCGAGCAGCTTTCGCCTGAACACGATTCCAAGTTGCAGACCCTGTTTGCAAGAATCTGCAACAAGATTGAGAACCCAATCAATCCTGGGAACAAGAAGATAATCCTGTTCACGGCATTTGCTGACACGGCAAAATATCTCTACGAACAACTTGCCGAGAAGCTGCTCCAAGAATACGGAATCCACTCGGCACTTGTAACGGGCGATATGGACGGCCGCACGAACCTCCCGAAGTTGCGCGCCGATTACGATACGATGCTGACCTATTTTTCGCCGCAGTCCAAGGAACGCCATTTGCTCAGGAACATTGTTCCGGGCGATATTGATTTGCTGATTGCAACGGACTGCATTAGCGAAGGCCAGAACTTGCAGGATTGTGATTATCTGATTAATTACGACATCCATTGGAACCCGGTGCGCATTATCCAGCGCTTTGGCCGTATAGATCGTATCGGCAGCAAGAATGCAAAAATCCAGCTGGTGAACTTTTGGCCCAACGTGAGCCTCGATGAATACATCAACCTGAAATCGCGCGTGGTTGCTCGCATGAAAATTTCGGTGATGACCGCGACCGGCGACGACAACCCTATCAGCGCCGAAGAGAAGGGCGACTTGGAATACCGCAAGGAACAACTGCGCAAGTTGAAAGAAGACGTAGTTGACCTTGAAGACATGAAAGGCGGCGTGAACATTGTGGATTTGGGCTTGAACGATTTCCGCATGGACTTGCTGCAGTACCGCGAAACCCATCAAGAAGTCGAAAATGCGCCCACGGGAATTTATGCGCTCGTGCATGCCGACGAAACAGGCGAACTGCCGCCCGGCGTGATTTACATTTTGCGCAACCGCAACAACGCCGTGAATATCCGCAGCAAGAATCGCCTGCACCCCTTCTACATGGTTTATCTGAAACAGGATGGAAGTGTCGTTTGCAACCACCTTTCGCCGAAAAAGATTCTTGACCTGATGCGTCACGCCTGCCGCGGGCTTGCTACGCCCGACACCGAACTTTGCAAGGCCTTCAACAAGGAAACTGCGGACGGCCGCAAGATGGGCAAGTACAGCGACCTTTTGCAGCAGGCAATCGCCTCGATTATCGAAGTCAAGGAAGAATCCGATATCGACAGCCTCTTTAGCGAAGGCGAGACCACCGCACTCACCGGCGAAATCCGCGGTCTGGACGATTTTGAACTCGTGACATTCCTGGTGGTAAAATGATAAACCTGCCCTCTTCGACATTCGTGGGCAAGGTGGTGCCCAAGGAAAAGTTCTATAGCAAGTGCGCCGTGAATACGGCGACCAAGAACCTTTTTGTCAAGTATGTAGAACAGATTGTCTGGCAAAATAAACTGACCGCGCAGACCATGGCCGCAGAAAAGGGTTTGCTGGTAAACGAAATCGACGTCTTTGAAGTCAAAATGAAGTCGTTCGAGAGTCCGCGCAAGTTGTTCGAGTTTATTGACCAAAATTTGCACCACCACAACGTATTCGTGTTGACTTATGACGACAAGGCGAAACTCTTCGTGAACTTCAAGGAAAAAGAGAAGGACGAAAGTTTCCTGGAATCCTTTGAAACACCGTGGAAACCCATCGCCGAACCCGCATTTAATTTGTCCGGCAGCAACATGGACGAAATCTACGAATCCATCGTCCGCGGTGCAGATTCCTCAAATGCCGTTGCGAGTTTAAGTTCCCTGAGCCTGCCGAAGGGAGAAGCAGAACAACCCAAGCCGTCTCTAAAAGACTATATTATACAAAGTAAACAAAAAGCCAAAATCCAAGCCCAAATCGAAAAACTGGAGAAAAAACTCGCCAACGAAAAACAGTTTAACAGACAGGTGGAAATAAGGGCGGAGATTAAGAGGTTGGAAAAGGAGTTGCAATAGAATATGATTACGGAATTTGTTAATTCAGAAAATAATGATATAAAGTTTTTGCGTAAATATACTACGCTTCCTATTTTATTGGACATTTTATATCGTAAAAAATTAACATTTTTAAAACCTGATACTTGGCCGGATAAAAATGATGTCAAAGTAATGGAACACTATCAAAAAGAAATGAACAGAACTGTTCTAGCCTCCTGTTTTTCCTATGGTGAAGAAAGTGTTTACCATTGGAGTACTTTTGCTAATGGACCTGCTGGATGTATGATAGAATTTAAATTTAAAAAATTTATGGATAATTTACATGAAATTCCAGATATATTATATAGAAAAGTTAATTATTTATTAATCAAAAAGGTGAAAAATGGTGAATATCAAATAGATGATTTACCTTTTTTAAAAAGACGGCCATATACATGTGAAGATGAATTTAGAATACTTTTATTGACGGATAAGGATGTTGACTCTTATGGAGTTAATATTGATCTATCTTGCATTTCTGCAATTAAAATTTCTCCGTCTTTGCCTAAAATTGTTGCTGAATCGGTAAAAAATGTTATAGAAAAATTAATAGGTAATATAAATATTAAAATTTGTCAATCGACATTGTTAGAAAATAGTAGGTGGATTAATTATTGTTCTAAAATAAAAAAATAATCTTTAAAATATGGTTGCATATGTCATCTGATAAAATTGTAAATTTTGATTCTACTCCGCAAAAAGCTGGCGATATGTTTCAGTATATAATCGCCTTAAATGATTGCTTTGATATGCAACCAGGTGATTCTCTCTATATTGAAAAATATGGAGATGTAAGCTGTATAAAAAAAGA